>DATCIB010000199.1:0-5562 GCA_036508045.1 Bacteroidales bacterium | reverse complement strand
TCCTGGTACTCACAGGTGTTACCGTGGTTGCCACAGGAGTTTTGGCCAGTGTCAATGAGCTTACAAAAAAAGCCATTGAAGCAACTGACAAGGCAAAGCAAATAGATGCTATCAAGGCTGTACTTCCTGAGTTTGACAACGATCCTGTTAGCGAAACCTATATTGTGACCGATTCAAACGGTGATACATTGAATGTATTCCCCGCAAAGAAGGGTGGCGCGCCGGTAGGTTTGGCTGTACAAACATTCTCAGACAAAGGATTTGGCGGAGTCATCAAAGTAATTGTGGGCTTTGACGTTAAAGGTGAAATCGTCAATTATAAGGTGATTCAACATAAGGAAACTCCCGGGCTTGGGTCCAAGATGGATGAGTGGTTCCGTACGGATAAAAATAGTCAGAGCGTGATTGGAAAGGTGCCCGGAAAGGATGGATTGAAAATATCCAAGAAGGTGAACACTGAAGGATGCGTGGATGGAATTACTGCCGCCACGATATCATCCCGTGCATTTGCCGATGCGATAAATAAGGCTTACAAAAGTGCTTTTAATGCAAGTGGTGATGGTAGCACAGGGGCAACATCACAAGAAGAACCTGATCAAAAATAAAGAATGATTATGAATAAGTTTAAGATATTAATGAACGGTCTCATTACAGAGAATCCTACATTCGTGCTGCTGCTGGGTATGTGTCCGACTTTGGGAACGACCTCGTCAGCTATCAATGGTTTGGGAATGGGACTGGCCACGTCGTTTGTATTGATTGGCTCGAATGCTGCGATCTCCATGGTCAAGAACATGGTGCCGGATAAAGTTCGTATCCCTATCTTTGTAGTTATCATCGCTGCATTTGTGAGCACACTGGATATGCTTATGAAGGCATATGTCCCAACTCTGTATGCTAGTCTCGGACTATTTATTCCTTTGATTGTCGTAAACTGTATCGTACTTGCCCGTGCTGAATCTTTCGCATGCAAGAACAGCGTGATTGATTCAGCGCTCGATGGATTGGGAATCGGCCTTGGTTTTACGATGGCTCTTACGCTGCTTGGATCCATCCGTGAGATACTGGGCACCGGTAAGGCCTTCGGCTTTACTCTTTTTCCGGAACACTATGGCATGCTTGTCTTCGTGTTGGCACCGGGTGCCTTCATTGCTTTGGGATACCTCATCGCAGTCGTGAATAAGTTGAGGAACGTTAATAAATAAAACAAGAGATTATGTACTATATAATGATGTTTATCGCAGCCGTCTTTGTTAATAACATTGTACTGGCTCAATTTCTGGGGATCTGTCCGTTTCTCGGAGTTTCCAAGAAGATTGACACTGCTATCGGCATGGGTGCCGCAGTAACATTTGTATTGACTCTTTCTACGATAGTTACCTATCTGACACAGATTTATGTACTGAATCCGCTGGGACTCGGTTTCCTTCAGACACTGGCATTTATCCTTATCATTGCCGCATTGGTTCAGATGGTTGAGATTATCTTGAAAAAAACTTCTCCGGGGCTTTATCAGGCATTGGGTGTTTTCTTGCCATTGATTACGACAAACTGCTGTGTACTTGGTGTAGCTATTCTTGTGATTCAGAAAGATTATAATCTGCTTGAATCGGTCGTTTTTGCGTTCTCCACAGCCATCGGTTTTTCATTGGCTTTGGTGCTATTTGCAGGCATTCGCGAACAGCTTTCATTGAGCAATATTCCCAAAGGATTGCAGGGTTTTCCAATCGCACTTATTACCGCCGGACTGCTTGCCATGGCATTCATGGGATTTGCCGGATTGGTATAAGCCCAGAGGGCAAATAATCAAATAAATAGTTGTATCCTTTTCTCTAAAAAAGGATACAACTATTTTTTTTCTACTTCAGAAATAGTATCTTTGCGTCTTAATCTGGTCGATATATATATATGATAAAACCAACGTTGTTTGTGTTAGCTGCCGGACTCGGCAATAAATATGGTGGAATGAGACAACAGGAAAGTATCGGTCCGAATGGGGAAACAATACTTGATTACACCGTCTTTGATGCTTGCCGTGCCGGCTTCGGAAAAATTGTATTTGTCATCTATTCTGCCTTTGAAAAAGAATTTAGACAACTTATTCTCTCAAAATACGAAGGACGCGTTTCTATCGAATGTCTCGTTCAGGATAAAGACAATGCTGATCCCGGCAATAAGATTAAATCTCCATACCCTTGGAGCTCAATTTGTGCGTTGTGGGCGGGTAGGGAAATGCTTTCAGACCCTTTTGGTGTGGTAAATGCAGAGGATTTCTACGGAAAGGAAAGTTTTGAAATACTTGCTGATGCCCTGACAAAAGTCTCTCCCTCCAATTATTTCAACGTTGCATTTGAGCTTCGGAAGACTCTTTCAGAAACATCTCCTTTAACAAGAGGAATTTGCATCATGGATGAGGACAATAACCTGAATTCTATTATTGATCATGTGGAGGTTGAGATGACCGGTGGTAATGTGGTGTATAAGAACAAAGATAATAAACGAACAGAAATAGACGGTAAAAGCATTACATCCATCAATATGTGGGCGGTGGATCCGGATATATTCAACTATGTAGAAATGTTTGTTGATAAAATCCATCAGCATAGCCTACAGAATGAGAAGGTGTGCTACACAATTACAGAAATGATCAATACGCTTCTTATTCAGGAGAAGGTGAAGGTAAATGTCCGGATTACTCCGTCAGAGTGGCTGGGCGTGGCCTCTACTGATGACAGAGTGCCCCTGGTGCTTAAGATCAACGATTATATAAAGGCAAAACGATATCCAAAAAGTTTGTGATTAGCGTACTATAATATACAGAATAATTATGTCAAAGGGTAAAATCTTAGTAACCGGTGGCACTGGTTACATCGGCTCACACACAACTGTAGAGCTGCAGAATGCGGGATATGAAGTAATTATCATTGATAACCTTTCAAACTCAAATATTGAGGTATTGGATGGTATTGAGAAAATCACAGGTATCCGTCCTGCATTTAAAGAGATCGACGTGTGTGATAAAGCAGCGCTGGAGGATTTCTTCGAGCAGTATCCGGGAATCCTGGGTATCATCAACTTTGCTGCTTTCAAAGCAGTAGGAGAGTCAGTAAAAATGCCGCTGAAATATTATCATAACAACCTGGTATCTGTCGTTAATCTGATGGAACTGATGCCTAAGTATTATATAAAGGGATTTGTTTTTTCTTCATCTTGTACAGTATATGGTCAGCCTGATAAAGAATATCTTCCTGTTACTGAATCTGCTCCACGCCAAAAAGCTATGTCGCCTTACGGAAACACAAAAGCAATCTGCGAGGATATTATCAATGATACGATCACCTCAGGAGCACCTTTTAAGAGCATTATCCTTCGCTATTTCAATCCGATTGGAGCTCATCCAACCGCAATCATTGGCGAACTACCCAACGGAGTGCCTCAGAACCTGCTCCCGTTTGTAACTCAGACTGCTGCCGGCATCCGCGAACAGCTAAGTGTCTATGGTGATGACTATAACACGCCTGACGGGTCATGTATCCGCGACTATATCAATATTGTTGACTTGGCTAAGGCTCACGTGATCGCTGTGGATCGTATGATTCAGGATAAGTGTCTGGAGCCGGTTGAGATATTTAACCTGGGTACAGGACGCGGACTTTCTGTACTTGAAATATTGACTACTTTCGAGAAAGTAACCGGCGTTAAAGTGAACTATAAGATTGTCGGAAGACGTGAAGGCGATATCGAACAGGTATGGGCTGATCCGGTAAAAGCAAACACAGTGCTTGGCTGGACAGCCTCTGAGACAGTGGAAGATACATTGGCTTCTGCCTGGAAATGGCAACTGAAATTGATGGCTGACGCGAAGAAATAAACGACCTTTTGTCAACATACAGGAAGGCTGTCTCGCTGATCAGAAGATTGATTTGTGAGACAGCCTTTTATTATAGAGTCTATGGATTATGCGCATTGAACAAGATTTCTCACTCCTGCAATTCAATACCTTTGGCATAAAGGCTATTGCGAAACGTTTTGTGGAGTACACTTCTATAGCCGAGCTGCAGCAATTCCTCCGTTCTTGCTCTCCTGATGACCGGGTCTTGCAGATAGGAGGTGGGAGTAACCTGCTTTTTACTAATCCGGTATTTGAGGGAACCGTACTTCATTCAGCCATCCAAGGGATGGAAGTGGTGGAGGAAGATGAGAATACTATCTGTCTGAAGGTGGGAGCGGCGGTGGTGTGGGATGATTTTGTAGCAACTGTGGTTGCTCAGGGATGGGGTGGTGCGGAAAACCTTTCGCTGATTCCAGGTGAAGTAGGTGCATCTGCCATTCAAAACATTGGTGCCTATGGAGTGGAGGCAAAGGATCTGATCCGCAATGTATATACCATCGACCGGAAGAATTACTCCGAACGAGTATTTGAGAATAGCGAATGCGGCTACGGATATCGTTCAAGCATCTTTAAGAACTCTTTGAAAGATCAGTATATTGTGACACATGTGTCGTATGAACTTAAGAAGCATCCGGTGCTCAATCTCTCGTATGGTAATATCTCTGCTGCCTTTGAACCAGGCAAAGAGATCACCCTTCAGAAAGTGCGCGATCATATCATTGACATTCGTCAGCAGAAGTTGCCTGATCCGAAGGTGCTGGGCAATGCAGGGAGCTATTTTATGAATCCTGTGGTTTCTGTTGCTTTGTTTGAAGCGTTGAAACACGACTATCCTGATATTCCTTCCTATCCTGCGGGAGATGGAATGAAGATTCCCGCAGCCTGGCTCATTCAGCAGACGGGATGGAAAGGAAAATCTTTGGGACATGCGGCTGTCTATGAGAAGCAGCCGCTGGTGCTGGTCAATACCGGAGATGCTGAAGCTATGGACATCATACGTCTTGCCGATGCTGTTATTTGTGCTGTGGAAGAGAAATTTGCAATCCGGTTGAAGCCGGAAGTTATCTATGTCTGAAAAGTAGAATGAAGATTACGTTTTTAGGTACCGGTACCTCTACCGGAATTCCCTCTGTGGGATGTAATTGTGAGGTTTGTAGATCAACAGACCCGAAAGACAAGCGGCTGAGATGCTCTGTAATTGTTGAAGTAGAGGAAGCAACTCTGCTGATTGATTGCGGTCCGGATCTGCGTCAGCAGACGCTCATTCATTATCCTTCCAAACTGGATGGAGTGCTGATTACTCACGAACATTTCGACCATGTGGGTGGTTTGGATGATTTGCGCCCTTTCTGTTATCACAAAGCGCTCAATCTTTATGCGGAGCACTATATGCTTGAACTCTTGAAGCAGCGTGTGCCTTATTGTTTTACGGAAAACCGCTATCCCGGTGTTCCTAATTTTAATCTGCATGAGGTAACTATGAATCCGTTTATAGTTGCGAATGTTGAGATTCAGCCAATCCGTGTGTTGCATTACAAACTACCCATACTCGGCTACCGCATTGGTAATATGGCATACATGACGGATGTGAAGGATCTTCCGGAAGAGGAGTATGACAAACTGAAAGGCCTGGATACACTAATCATCAATGCACTACGCATCAAAGAGCA
>DATCIB010000198.1:0-2598 GCA_036508045.1 Bacteroidales bacterium | reverse complement strand
ACTACGGTATCTGGATATAATAGTATCTGTATTGTATTCCTTAATTTTCGGATAATTAAGCATGACTGAATCCATGATCATCTTCTCCGCTTCATTCGAAGTGGAATAAATGCGTTTGATTGAATCATAAGTCACAAGCTCGTCTTCTGCCAGAAGAGTCGTATCAACCTTCTCGTCGGGCTGAAAGTATTTGTTCTCGTCATAAGCAAGCCCTGAGTATGGCTCCTTACTTGGAAGCTTAAATAGCATCTTAAAGCCCAGCAGGTTAAAGTCAGCAGCATTGGCAACAAACTTCAGCTGGTTCTTTCCCTGAGCCAACAAAATAAGTTCCGATCCTCCTTTTTTCCAGTCAGAGCCATTAAGACCCTTCGTGATAGCAAGCTCAGGAACCTGCATGATACCATTGACATCCACACGCAATGATTTGTTCGCATTTTTACATGCCGCAATCGGAGATACTATATAATAACCGGCACGAGGTGCATAAACCGTATAAGAGACCCAATCGCCTGCCTGGATATTGGTAAGATACGGCAAACCGCGCACCGGAAGCCCAGTCGATCTATCCGTGTAATTGATACGTTGCGTCCAGAAGCCTTTACATTCATCCCAAACGACAGCACCATTCGCATCTTTTGAAACGACAAACAACAACTCTTGTTTGCCACTTGTGTAGGAACTTGAATCAGCTGCTGAGTTTTTTGGAACGAAAGCAAGGTCTACGAAAGACCCACCATTCTCTGAGCGAATCGTATCTTTTGCGTATCCGGCAACTTTCGTATACTTAACTCTTTCATCACGGAAAGGATAAGTTTCAGCACCGGCAATATACATCTCTGAAGAAGTGATGGTTGTAGGAGCATTATTACCCGCAATCTTAGAATAGTTGCCAACTCCGACTCCGCCCCAGTCGTATTCCCAACTACCAATAAATACCGGGAATTTCTTACTGATACTCAGGTTTCTGGTAACAAATTCCTGACCATACACAAGATTGGGATCAACAGGAACAATCATATTGACAAGATCCCATCCGTAAGGAGCAGAAGTGTTGGCTGTCTTAGCCGTAGACTTTCCATCTGATATATTCAGCGCGTAGTCCGTAGTCATCGTATAGCCATTGATGGTACATGTCATCTTCACAGAAGTCACACCTTCACGAATACCTTTGATATGAACAAACTTCCTGAAATCCTCTCCATCAGTAGCATTTGCAACTGCTTTCTCCCAGAAATAGACTTCAGCTATAGAGGGATCAACAGACTCAACGTTGATGGTGAAATATTCACCAAGTGCATGACCAAACACAGATGTGATATCAATATCCTTCTGTTTTCCAGGTTTTACATTTTCAGCAAAAGAAGTCTCAACAGCTTCCGGATACAATAACTCATAGGGAACATCGATATCCTCAACTGCAAGGTTATCGAAAATAAAAATACCCGGTTTCGTCCGATCACCACTATATGCGCCACTATTTAACACAGAACAAGAACCAATACCCATATAGGCTTTACCCTTCAAAAGCAGCTTTTTTACTGACTTAATCTTTATCCACGAAGCACCTTCCACATCATCCTTGTGAAAAGCAGTGGTATATAAACCCTGACGAATAAACTTTATCCAACGCGGATAACAGTTGGGCGGATTAAATGTACTACCAATCGTTCCGGATTGAATACATTCACCATTTGCCGAACCGTTTGCACTGGATTTCTCTAAACGCCAGCAAAAACAAATCTGATTATCATTCTGTGTTTTAACCTCAATATACACCATTGGGTCATCGTCTGCCAGTCCTCCACGGATCATAATAAAGCCCTTAGCGGCTGTATTAAGTACCACTTCGGCATCCATGATACGAACACTGACCTGTTTGTCCTCGTCCGTCTGGAAATAGAGAAAACCGCACTCGTCGGGACTGGATCCATACGTTTCATTCCCATAAGCTTTCAGATAATACTGCCCTTTCGTCGCATTATAGCACCAGTCAGTGGCCGGGGATATATTTCCAATATCCCTGAAAGCCCATCCTTCTGGAAGCTGATCTGTAGTTCCGGTCGGCAAAGGCCGAACTAGTCGTGTCGGATCATAAGCAGATACATTGCTTACAATAAGCGAGAAAATTACAAGAAGTAAAATCCTCGTGAGGAAATAATTATAGTTCTTCATCCACTAAAGTTTTATGTATGACATTATATATTATGGTTGCAAAGATAAGTTTTTTCATAAACGGTACAATAATAAGAGCTAGGAGATCATGAGGATAAGAACAAAATTACTCTGTTTGATAGAAGCAACTGTTAACTACATGAATTAGCAAGATGTTAGTACTATGTCTTGAAGAAAAAATATTATTAGTTGTCAGTCAGTCTCGAGAAACTAGCGCGCAAAGATATATATATTTTTAAAATTCTGCCATATTTCTCTTTGCGAAATACACAATAATTGTTATCTTTTAAAAAACAGTTCACTTAGCCGATAATTCTTTGAATTAAAATTGAAATTGCATATCTTTGAAACCAAATAATCAATCCCGAATCAATCATGAGAAAATTATCAATCCTCTTTCTTCTTCTATTCTCCTTTTTATCTGAA
>DATCIB010000197.1:0-4119 GCA_036508045.1 Bacteroidales bacterium | reverse complement strand
CGGAGGTGATCAGCAGATGGGTTCCCGTATTGTGGAAGGTGAAGTGGATTATCTTTTCTTTTTTACGGATTCCATGACCCTTCAGCCACATGATACCGATGTGAAGGCATTGACCCGGCTTGCCGGTGTTGAGAATATTGTATTTTGCTGCAATCGTTCAACGGCTGATCATATTATTTCCAGTCCGCTGTTTGAAGATTCGACATATACCAGGATCAAGAAAGATTACAGTTCTTATACCAACCGCCTCAAAGAGAAAGAAATCGTCACACTGGCAGTTGAGAAGACAGAAGCCAAAAAGAAGAAATAATATCTCCCGTGAGAATTAACCATCTAAGATAAAGGGGATGAATGACCGCAACGTTGTTCATCCCGTTTGATCCGTTTTTTACCTGTTAACTCATTATTCAAATACTATGAGACGTCTAATTCACACCGCTTTGTTTGCCATGCTCACCCTTGCAGTGAGTGCGCAGAACTTTAATCCGATTGTACCGGATAACATCGCCGATCCTTCCATCTCGAAGTTTGGCGACACCTATTATCTCTATGCTACTTCGGATATCAACAGAGGACTATCGCAGGCGGGTACTCCTGTGGTGTGGAAATCAAAAGACTTTGTAAACTGGAGTTTTGAGGGTTCCCTGATGTCTGGCATTGACTGGGCAAAAGGCTATCCTTATACCGATAAGAGCGGAAATGAGAAAGTAGGTTATTTCCGTTACTGGGCGCCGGGAAAAGTCATCAAGAAAGATGGGAAATATTTCCTCTATGCGACGATTGTCAGCCCTGATGAAACTTGTCCGACCTATGTGTTTGTGGCAGATAAGCCGGAAGGTCCTTTTCGTGTTACCAATGGTGATGGCATTTTTGCCAAAGGTACTGAAGGCGATAAAGTGCAGACGACCCCGATACTGTCTGATATTGACGGCGAACCCTTTGTGGATGAGGACGGATCCGCAACTATCTTTTGGCGCAGACGGAAAGCAGGACGATTGAGTGCCGACTATCTGACACTGGAAGGGCCTGAACGAACCCTTTCTACCAAACGGACTCCTTATTCGGAGGGACCGGTGATGTTCAAACGCAAAGGCATTTATTACTATGTTTATACGCTGAGTGGCAGCGAAAATTATGTCAATGCCTATATGATGAGTAAGGAAGGACCCCTTTCCGGCTTTGAAGCGCCGGAAGGAAACGATATTTTCATCTATTCTTCCATCCCCAACAATGTGTGGGGACCGGGACACGGGAATGTGTTTTATGATGAGAAGAGTGACAGCTATAGTTTTGTCTATCTCGAATATGGAGAGGGCGGCACCACCCGTCAGGTTTTTGCCAATAAGATGGAATTTAATTCGGATGGCACTATCAAGACGATCCTGCCTGACTGGAAAGGCGTTGGTTATCTTGGGAAGAACAGGCAGAAGAAAACCAATATGGCAACAACGGCCGTTGTCAAAGTATCCAGTGCAACTGAGAATAAAGATAAAACTGTCAGTATAGAGACACAACCCAATGATCCATTACCGGACAAAGGTTCACTACAAGAAGTCAAACGAACCTATTCCTATGTAGGTAAGAATGCGGTCGACAACTCCAATGGAACACGCTGGATGGCAGCTCCGGGAGATGACAAACCGTGGATTATGCTAGACTTTAAAAAGAAAATAAAGGTGTCGGAGTGCGACTTCTTCTTCACACAACCAACGCTGGGACATACCTGGGTACTGGAGAAATCATTGGACGGTGTCAAATGGACGATCTGTGATCAGGAAGAAAAGGTGGCAGTCCGCTCTCCTCATATCGCCAAAGGAATAGGACATGCGCGTTATCTGCGGCTGAAGATCACACGTGGAGTTCCGGGCCTCTGGGAGTGGAAAGTGTATGGCAAATAAGTAGAACAAAGAGAGGAAGACAGAATATGACAAGAATGCGGAAGCCCATCGTCGCGTTGATCTATGACTTTGACGGCACCTTGTCGCCCGGCAATATGCAGGAGTATGCCTTCATTCAGGCGATAGGTACCAATAAGGAAGAGTTCTGGGCAGAAAATAATCAGCTTGCAGGAGCACAGGATGCCGATCCCGTGCTTACCTACATGTTTATGATGATGCGTAAGGCGATCAATAAAGGTGTTTCTTTAAAGCGGGAGAGTTTTCAGAAGTTTGGCGCTTCGGTGCCGTTGTTTAAAGGAGTGGAACATTGGTTTGACCGCATCGACGCGTATGCGGAAAGCCGGGGGATCATCATTGAACATTACATCAATTCCTCCGGACTGAAAGAGATGATTGAAGGCACTATCATTGCCGGCAAGTTCAAGCAGATCTATGCCTGTTCATATATGTATAGTGTGGATGGCGTCGCCCAATGGCCTGCGGTTGCTGTAAACTTCACCACAAAGACTCAGTTCCTCTTTCGAATCAACAAAGGAGTGGAAAGTAACAAAGAGATCAATAAAGTCAATGAGTTTGTCAAAGAATCCGATCGACGTGTCCCTTTCAGCCGGATGATTTACTTTGGCGATGGCGAGACTGATATCCCTTGCATGAAGCTGGTCAAGCAACAAGGAGGGCATTCCATCGCGATTTATCATTCAAAGAGTAACGTGAAAGATATAACGCAGAGGCTCATCAAAGACGAGCGCGTCAACTTTGTCTGTAACGCGGATTATTCAGAAGGGAAGGAGATAGACCGTGTTGTAAAGACGATTCTCGACAAGATAAAGGCCGATTGTGAGTTTAACAATCTGATGCAGCACCACAAAGAAAAGATCATCAATAGTATCCCGAACGAAGAATAGTTGCCCTAACAGCAACTATTGAAGAAAAAAAGAAACTAGAAGAAGAGGTACTTTGCGAGAACGTGCGTCCCCACTATTTCTGGAATAAACCTGTAAAGCATCACTCCTCTTCGAGTTGAAAATCATCGTCCTCTGATTATCCTGAACAGGACAGCAATCAAAGCAATGACAAGTAGTATGTGGATGATTCCACCGGCACTGTATGCGAAAAAGCCTATTGCCCAAAAGAGGACAAGTACGACTGCTAGTAAATAAAGAAGATTGCTCATAATGAAGGTTTTTAATTTGTTTGTTAGTATTGATTACCGTGATACAATCCCTTGCGGGACTGTATTTCTAATTTAAAGCAAGAGCAATATAAGCACTCACGACGTTGTTGCATGAATTGGGAACCGTGTACTCAGTACCACCTATGGTTTGAGTCTTGCCTACTTTGGTTAAACCTAGATTATAACGCACTCCGATAGAGACTGCTCCCAGATCAAATCCTGCACCTATAGCGACACCGGCATCAATCCGATTGTAATCGTTGGTGTTAATGTTCTCTTCATAGTCAAACAGACTGACGTTTGAATTGTTTTTTACACTGCCATCGATCAAATAAGCCACATAAGGACCAAACTGAAGATCAATGATAGGAGTTACATTGACAACGCACAAGAGAGGAACCTCGATGTATGTTAATCTGAAACTGGCAGTGCCATCAAGAAGCGTAGTGTTATAAGTCGTTTTAGATCCCTTGGTGGTTAGATACACTTCCGGCTGAAACGATATAAAACTTGTGACGGGTACTTTGGCAAATACACCCACATTATAACCAAGGAGCATTTCGGATTTTTTGACTTTTCCCTCATACATATTGGAAAAATTCAGACCTCCTTTTATACCAAACTTAGGAGCATTCTCTTGAGCAAGACAAGGAATACTCATGCTTAGAAGTGCTATTGAAGCAGAGAATAGATAAATTGATTTTTTCATTTTGGTTGATGTTAATAGTGAAAGCGTTTTCACAGTCACAAAGGTGAGGATTAATAAATTACCTTATATTACATAATTCTTCATAAGAGTTACATCTTTCTCACATGAATCTATTAAGACAAGTTGTATCTATGTAGGCAGTAGAAAGATGAGGCTTTCCGGTTCCTATTACTAAAAGGTACTATTTATGCATTTCTTTCTTCCTTCCTCTGAAAAGAAGAAAGTTCCCTTTTTCTGAAAATCAGTGATATCGAACAATTGGTCTTTGACACAAAAAAAGCATAATCCAGCCGTATATGGAATCGAAAGACAATATTTAGTCAGTTTGGAGGCTTTTT
>DATCIB010000196.1:0-2601 GCA_036508045.1 Bacteroidales bacterium | reverse complement strand
GTAATCGAAGAAATAGTGTATCCCACAACCGAGACAAGTTGCCTGGAAAAGGATGGAGTGAACCATACCATTACTTTTGGTGGTTTACGATACATTATCAATGAAAGTGATCTTTCCGCTAATGTTGCAGAGCAGTATGGTGACACTTTACCTGAAGAGCTTCTCATTCCTTCAGAGGTGATTTATCAGGAGGTAAAATATCCGGTTAAAGTAATATTAGCAGCAGCATTCATGGGATGTTCAAGTCTCAGATCAGTAACAATCTCATCCGGAGTCAAAGTCATGAGAGAGAAAGCTTTTGCTGGTTGTAGAAACCTAAAGATTATAACAATACCTGATACGGTAAGAACTATCGGTTTAAATATTTTTTCTCGTTGCAGCGAGTTACAGATGATGTTTATTCAGAGTGTAATTCCTCCCTTTGTAATGCTTCAGTCATCATTTGTGGATCCAAGTTCATCGTGTGTATTATATGTGCCAAAAGGATCAAAACAAGACTATTCACAAACGAAATGGTGCAACGGGTTTATTAGTATTCAGGAGAAAGATGGTGAATCTGATCAGGTACCAATACCGACTTCACTCCAAGCAGTTTCTGCTGAAGTAGTCCAAAATGAGATCGTTGAGTTTGATGTACCATCCATGGAACCAATATCTCACAATGAAATAACTCCAAAGGAAGCCCCGATAGCAGAATGTGTTGAAACTCCGGTTGTGCAACGGATAGAGACACCGATGGCAGAGCGGATCGAACCACGCATAGCAGAGCGGATTGAAACTCCGGTAGTGAAGCGGATAGAGTCCTCAATAGAAAAAGAAACGTTGCTTCCTATAGCCAAAAGTCGTCCAGAAAAGAAGGTAGATAAGAACTCGATTCTAGTTGATGGATTGAGATTTGTCATTGATGAAAGAGATATATATGTCTCTGTATCTTTACAAGACTCCGCCACACTTTCCGGCGATCTCATTATTCCTTCAGAGGTGACATACCTCGGTAAATCATATCCGGTAGCATCAATTACCGGATCAGCTTTCAAAAATTGCACAAATCTCACAACAATAAAAATAGCAGAAGGAGTCTCAATAATAGGGAATGAAGCTTTTAAAGATTGCGGTCGCCTTACCAGCGTGACTCTCCCTTCGACTATAAGTTTGATAGGAGAAAAAACCTTTAAAGGTTGCCGAAGGTTGACTGACGTGTTTATACAAAATGAAGAGCCGCCCACAGTAGATTCTTCGGAATCCATTATTGATGATGCTTCCTTTTGTACGTTGATTGTGCCTAAAGGATGCAAAACTGTATATTCCAGGAAAAGATGGTGTCGTAATTTCGTGAGCGTTACAGAAGAGTGCAGAGTTGATGAACAAATAGCAAACCCATTTCCATCTGCTACGAGATCTGAGAAGAATGACATCAAAACTGAGCTAACTTTCAATGGATTGAAATACGTCATTGATGAAGAAGGTAATTCTGTAAGTGTTTCAGTGCAGGACAAGAACACAATTTCCGGAAACATCAGTATCCCATCAGAAGTAATCTATAAGACGACAAAATATCCTGTAGAATCAATTGTAGCGATGGCATTCAAGGATTGTGCCAATCTCATATCTGTAACTATCTCTTCAGGTGTCACAACCATCGGTGATGAAGCCTTTAGATCTTGCGGCCGCTTGAATAATGTAACGATACCTTCCAGTGTCCGGATAATAGGTGATGATTCCTTTATTGGTTGCAGAAGGTTGGAAGCGATATCTATTCAAAATAGTATACCTCCCACGGTAGTTTCCCGCAGATCGATTCTGGATGAAGGAGCATTGTGTAATTTATGTGTGCCGGTTGGATCTAAAGTTGTTTATTCCAAAACAAAATGGTGTAACAATTTCCTAAGTATTGAAGAAGAGGGCAGTGATGACGAAGAATCAAACACGTCATTGCGTAACGATCAATCATCGTCAAGTTCGACTGAAACAACGTATACAGAAGAAGAAAGCAATATATTCCTGTTCGACGGATTGAGATACATCAAAAATGAAGACTCTGCCACTGTTAGCGTGTCAGATCAAGACACTGATATGATCTCCGGAGATATTTTAATACCACCTTCGGTGAGGTATCATCGGGTAGATTATCCTGTCACTTCCATTTCTGCCTCTGCATTCAAAGGTTGTACCAATCTCAAATCAGTAATAGTATCCTCCGGAGTAAGAATAATAAGAGCGGATGCCTTTGCTGATTGCAGCAGCCTTAGCAGCATTACTATACCTGCAAGCGTACGGATAATAGGATTTAATGTATTTTCCGGTTGCAGGGAGTTACAGCGAATGTACATACAGAGCATAGATCCACCCGCAGTGGTCGCTCAGTCTTCTATCCTGGATGAAGGTTCTTATTGCGTACTATATGTGCCGGAAGAATCAAAACCTTTATATGTACGAACAAAATGGTGTAATGGGTTTAAGAGCATCCTGGAAATAAGGACTGTCGACGAACAAGAAAATTCTTCCTTCCGTAAGATTCTTTCAGATAAAACAAAAGGAGCACAAAAAAACTCTAATGGAAAAGTAGCTGACAGATCAGACACAAATGTACCCTTCAGCGAA
>DATCIB010000195.1:0-19536 GCA_036508045.1 Bacteroidales bacterium | reverse complement strand
TTGTACCCTCGGGTAATTGCCGTATCCTTTTTTCTATTTTTTGAGCTACTCTCACAACTGATTGATTTTATGGGGCAAAGATATAACTTTATTATTTAATTGTCAAGTAAACGGCGCAATATACTTGACATATTTGTTGCTTCCGCAACATTGCTCGCTGCTTTGCTGCCTTCTTTTTTGCTGCGCAACATTGCTCGCTGCTGTAAAAAAGTGATTGTATAAGAACAACTTGCCATAATTTCTTCTATCTTTGCAACGGTGGTAAAATTTACAGCTGTAAAAATAGGAGGCTTATGAAATTCTATAATCGTACAACAGAGATCGCTGAATTGCAGCGAATAAAGGTGATGGCTTATAATGATCACTCCAAACTGACTGTGCTTACAGGAAGACGCAGGATTGGTAAAACATCACTCATATTAAATGCTCTTAGGGATGAAACTATCGTTTATCTTTTTGTGAGCCGAAAGAGTGAGGCGGATTTGTGTAATGGGTTTTGTGATGTGATAGAGAAACAGTTAACAGTGTTTGTTCCCGGAATGAGTTCTTTTATCGAAGTGTTTCGTTTTTTGATGGAACAAGGTAAAAATAAAAAGTTTACGCTGGTGATTGATGAGTTTCAAGAGTTTGCCAATATCAACGAGTCTATATATAGCGAGATTCAAAATTATTGGGATCAGTATCGCACCTCTACGCGTGTGAATTTTATTGTCAGTGGCTCCATCTACTCGCTGATGACTAAACTGTTTCAAGATAAGAAGGAGCCTTTGTTCGGTCGTGCGGATGCAATGATGAAACTGAACCCTTTCACTACCTCTGTACTGAAAGAGATAATGAAGGATTATAAGCCCGACTACACGAATGATGAACTCCTGGCATTATATACCTATACCGGCGGGGTTCCTAAATACGTGGAACTTTTAGTGGATAATAAAGCGCTCACCATCCCAAAGATGATTAAGTATATCTGTCAAAGCGACTCTCCGTTTATTGACGAGGGGCGAAATCTGCTGATTCAGGAGTTTGGCAAAAAGTATGGCAACTATTTCTCTATTTTAGATGCTATATCATCGGGCTTAAACACGCAGTCGCAAATTGAAGCTTTCATGGGTGAAAAGAGTATCGGAGGTCAGCTGAGTAAATTGGAAACGGTGTATGAGGTGATCAAAAAACAACGTCCGATATTTGCAAAGGAGGGTTCGCAAACAGTGAGATATGAGGTGTCTGATAATTTCTTGCGTTTCTGGTTCCGCTACATTGAGCGTAACCGATCGCTCCTGGAATTGGGTAACTATGAGGGGTTATCTAAACTCATGTACGAGGACTATGCAACTTATTCGGGCAAGACTCTGGAGCTTTATTTCAAGCAGAAGCTGCAAGAGAGTATGGAGTACAGAGCCATAGGTTCGTGGTGGGAATCGAAAGGGGACCAAAACGAAATAGATATTGTCGCCGTGACACTGGACAATAAAAAAGCATTGGTGGCAGAGGTGAAGCGACAACGTAAAAATTTTAAGCCACAACTGCTTGAGAGTAAAATGGAGGTATTGAAAAATAAAGTACTTTTTAATTACGAAATTGACTCTGTTTGTTTGGAGTTGGAGGGTATGTAAATATTGGTTATTCTTTTGGATCGCATCTGATTCTTTTTGCTTAATTTTGCACGCTGTGTCAAGATTTGACTTTCAAATAACTCAAACTACAAGGTCCTTATGAAGAATCGCATCGTACATATCAACCCGGCTTATGAACTGCTTCGTCCTTTTGTTGAAAGTGTGACGCAACGGTTTGAACTGGATGGTGAGACGATCTACAAGGGTCGGAATCTGATTAAAGTGTTTGAAGCTGAGGGGCTTCGTATCAATGTAAAGCGCTATCATACTCCGTTCTTTATCAATAGTCTGATATACTCGTACTTTCGTCCGTCAAAAGGATGGAGGGCTTTCACGTATCCGCAGCGGCTGCTGCAAGCGGGCATCAGTACCCCCGAGCCGATCGCTTATGTCGAGGAGCGGTGTTGCGGACTGATTGGGCTTTCTTATTTTATCAGCATTCAAAAGCCGCATGCACGCAATTTCTATGAGTTTGGCACGAATATAGTGACTGATTGTGTGGATATCATTGAGGCTTTTGCCCGTTTTACCGCGCGTCTGCACGAGTCGGGCATTTATCACCGCGACTATTCGCCGGGGAATATTCTTTTTGATAAGATCAATGGGGAGTGGGATTTTTGTCTGGTGGATATTAATCGTATGCACTTTGGCACGGTGAGCCTGGAGAAGGGGTGCGCAAACTTTGCCCGCTTGTGGGGAAAGACTCCTTTCTTTCTGATCCTGGCGCAGACTTACGCGGAGGCACGTGGCTATGATCCGGAACTGTGCAGGGTGCTGATCCTGAAGTATCGTCAGAGCTTTTGGAATCATTACCGGCTCAAACATTCCGTCCGTTTTCCAATAGATATCTGATCAGAATAGATGACGCATCGAATGGCTTAACATTTCTCCCCTACAGATAGTACGGAGGATATACCACCGCTTTGGCTTACACAGGAGTTTGATGAGATTGATCCCCAAATAGATCAGATACAACAGGTAGGGACGGTGCTTCTTGTACACATAGATCTTGGATATATAGAGTTCTCTTTTGGAAAGGGTCCATGTCTGGGTCGTGGATGCTTCATGCAAATGGAGGAACTTGTATTGTGGCACGACAACGCTTTTGTAATTGTGCTGACGTAACCGGGTACAGAGGTCGAACTCTTCGTAATAGAGGAAGATATTGGTGTCGAAGCCGCCGACTTCAAAAAATACGCGTGTTGGTAAAAGCAGGAAGGAACCGTTGATCTGAGAGGCTGCAAAAGGCTCTGTGTATAGGATCCGCTTGCGACGGGGATATTGGGCCGGGAAAAACGTTTCGAGAAACTTCTTTCCTAAGATTTCGTGCCGGATACCGGGATTGTGATTAAAGGAGGGTACCGGCTTCCGGTGACTGTCATATTGCTGAGGTGTGACACAACCGACCTCGGGATGGGCCTCCAGATAGGCGCAAAGAGGTGTCATACAGTCTTCCATCAGTTCGACGTCACTGTTGATGAAACAGATGTATTTGCCTTTGGCAAAGTTTGCTCCCAACATGTTACCTGCTCCAAATCCTACGTTCTTTCTGGAGCGGAACAGGGTTGCCCCGTCGGATCTTACTCCTTCTTCGAGTATCTCATAGTCTTCTTCCCGACTGTTGTTATCGATGACAATCAGTTCGTAGGTGCTTTCAAGCAGATACTGACGGATCGTAGCGAGGCAACGCAGTGCCAGAGGAGCGGTATTATAGTTGAGAATGACAATGGATAGTTGCATCAGAGTTTAGTTATAGAAGGTCGTATATTCTTCGTACTTGAAACGTTTCGAACTGGCTACCTTGAGTTCTTCCGGGATCACTCCGACTCCGATCAGCATGATGGGCACTTCGCTCTCCTGCATCGCGCATAGCCGGGTGAGTTGGTTGAGTTTCTTTTGCTTGAATCCCAGGTTGAGTGAGACCGTGCCTAATCCGGTGGAATGGAGTGCGAAAAGGAGGTTCATGGCATACATTCCGCCATTGACATAGGGCTGATGATACTCTCCGTTAAAGAAACTGCCGTAGCGGGAGGTGATCAGTATGAGGCAGGTAAGATCGTCGCCAAACTGCTTGGCGCCTGTCTGGTAGTCGAGTATCTCCTGGATCTTCTCTTTGTTGAAGAAGACATGGTTGCCCCACGGCTGACGGTTGCAGGCGGAGGGTGTGTAACGGGCTATCTCCAGTGCTTTACAGACTAGCTGTCTGTCTACCTCTTCGCCTGTAAAGTTGCGGATGCTGTACCTGCTTTTTACAAAATCGAGGTAATTGACCGCGCATTTGTCTTGGATGTCTTTATTTGTCACAGTCGTGGTACCTCCCCGTAGATATTCATACTCTTTCGAAAGGGAGGTGGAATTGAGCTGGTTATACTTTGAGATGATTTCGCTGTTCTCTATTCCCTTCTCTCTGTTAAAACGGATATATTCTTCAATCATGCTGAGCACGAAGAAGAGCAGTTCACCGTCTTTGTAGCGGGTATAATAGAGATCGAGGTTGCTTAACAGTTTCAGTACTTTGGGCACTCCGAAGCCTGGTCTTACTTCTCGTAGTGCCAGACCTTTTTCCATGATGTGGGCTTGCATGATGATCAGAGCGCGTAGCTTCTCCTGACTCTTATAGCAGTTGCTGGACCCTAAATGTCTCACTAATAAACGATACTCAGCAAGTAGCATTTTCAGTGCCTTGAAACGTGTGCTGAAATACGAATCGATTGCTTTAAACATAGTGTTGCTATTTATTGATCTGTACCGGTAAATCCTCTTCTCTCACTCTAAACCCAGAAACTCTTTCATTAAGGAGGTCAGCAAATCTTGTTTTTCCCTGACGATACCATTCATTCTTTCGCTGATGAGTTCCTTTAATTGCTTTCGGTTGTCATACGCATGACTGACGCCCTGTACTATTTTTTTCTCGCTTTGGTGTACCATATCTCCCATGTAGGAATAATCCAACGTTTGTGCAAACAGACCGTTGAACTTGCGGCTGTAGGCCATCGGATAGACCGGGACTCCTGACGAAAATGCCGCAATACAGGAATGCATTCTCGCACCGATGAAGAAGTCGAGTCCGGAGATGTAATTCTTTGCTTCTATCGGATCTTCAAAGAAAGGTGCGACGACGATCCGGTCACTCTTGAATTGCTTCTCCAGGGCGAGGGAAACTTCATAATCGTTTTCCACACTGGCTTTCTTCAAGACTACATGAGGCACCAGATGAATCTTTACATCCGGCAGGGCAAGGAAATGCTCGATGACTTTCACTATCAAGTGTGAATAATCGGACTTGAGATTGAACTGATTGTTTTTTGTATATCCGCCATTCCATAACAAGGCGGAAACATTAATGCCCACATTGATCTGATCGTGGGCAAACTGCTGTACCTCAAACGGCATGAAGAAGGCGATGTCTATTAACTGGTAGATGGCTTGTTGCGTCGTGTGGTCTTTGACAAAGTTGTAGCTTTGTTCATCGCGCGCAAAGACCATCTTTGCATTTTCCAGGCTCTGAACAGCTTCTTTTTGAATGGCGTCTTCTTTAAAAGGACCAATTGTCTGGGGAAGAAACAGCATCTTCTTTTTGAAGAGATGGGCTGTCTGGTGGTGGTGATTCATGGAATCAAATCTCTTCTTTCCGTAGATATCGGAGAAGCTGTCTCCCAATCCCAGATCCATGATGTAATCACAACCAAGATATTTTCTGAAATGGGAGAAGAACAGGAAACTTTTCAGCACATGTCTGAAGAGAAAGAAGTCAATGGCGATACTATGCGAACATCTGATCTTTTCATTATGAATGACAAAATCGGTAGGAGCCAAACAGCCATCAGCGACACAAATCTCAACTTTCCTGCCACTTTTCTTATACAGTTCGTTGATAAAATAAATGGTTGAAATGGCTAACGCCCCTACTCCTCTATTGCCGTTGAACAGTGCAATATTGGTGATCAGGATCCTCGTTGGTCTTCTTTGACTGTTGCTCATGCGATAAAATATTTCAGAGAGTAAAAATACGAACACAGAGTTAAGATCATTAACTCTGTGTCGTACTAACTGGAATACGGAGCATCTCTACAACGTATTATATTAGACAGAGATGTTTATTATTCGTCCAATAAGATTTCAAGAATCTGACAGGCGGACTTGGATACGTTGGTGCCTGGTCCGAAGATAGCTGCCACACCGGCTTTGTACAAGAAGTCGTAGTCTTGCGCAGGGATTACACCTCCGGCAATGACCAGGATATCTTCACGACCCAGCTTCTTCAGTTCTTCGATGACCTGAGGAACCAATGTCTTGTGACCTGCTGCCAATGAAGAGATGCCCAACACATGAACATCGTTTTCAACAGCTTGCTTGGCTGACTCGGCAGGAGTCTGGAACAAAGGTCCCATATCCACGTCAAATCCACAGTCCGCGTAACCTGTAGCTACCACTTTACCTCCACGGTCGTGACCATCCTGTCCCATCTTTGCAATCATGATACGCGGCTGACGACCCACCTTCTTCGCAAACTTCTCAGCAAGCTCACACGCTTTGTTGAAGTCTGAATCTTGTTTGTTTTCTGATGAATACACGTTAGATATTGTTCTGATTATTGCTTTATAACGTCCTACAACCTTTTCACAAGCGTAAGAGATTTCGCCGAGTGTAGCGCGCAAACGGGCCGCTTCCACGGCAAGTTCGAGCAGGTTGCCTTGTTTGGTCTTCACACTCTCGGTGATGGCATCCAGTGCTTTTTCTACCGCAGCGTTGTCACGGTTGGCTCTCAACTGTTTCAGGCGTTCTACCTGTTGGATACGAACAGCTGTATTGTCAATCTCCAGGATGTCGATCGGAGCTTCTTTCTCCAGACGATATTTATTGACACCGACAATCACCTGTTTGCTTGAGTCAATGCGCGCCTGAGTACGGGCAGCGGCTTCTTCGATACGGAGTTTGGGTACACCGGTTTCGATTGCTTTTGCCATACCGCCGAGCTTCTCAATCTCCTCAATACGATCCCATGCTTTGTGCGCCAGATCATTGGTCAGAGCCTCAACGTAGTAAGAACCGGCCCATGGGTCGATCTCCTTACAGATCTGAGTTTCTTGCTGTATGTAGAGCTGTGTGTTACGTGCGATACGTGCGGAGAAGTCTGTCGGAAGTGCGATAGCCTCATCCAACGCATTGGTATGCAGTGACTGTGTGTGTCCCAAAGCAGCTGCCATGGCTTCAATGCAGGTACGGCCAATATTGTTGTAAGGATCTTGTTCGGTGAGTGACCATCCTGAAGTCTGGCAGTGCGTACGCAACATGAGTGACTTCGGATTTTTCGGATTGAACTGTTTGACAATCTTTGCCCACAACATACGTGCTGCACGCATCTTGGCTATTTCCATGAAGTGGTTGGTACCGATAGCCCAAAAGAAGGACAAACGGGGTGCGAATGCATCTACGTCGATACCGGCAGCGATACCGGCACGCAGATACTCCAACCCGTCGGCAAGTGTGTAAGCCAACTCGATATCAGCGGTAGCGCCTGCTTCCTGCATGTGATAGCCGGAGATTGAGATAGAGTTGAACTTAGGCATCTTCTGAGAAGTATATTCAAAGATATCAGCGATGATCTTCATGGAGAATTCCGGTGGATAGATATAGGTGTTACGTACCATGAACTCTTTCAGAATATCATTCTGAATAGTGCCGGCCATCTCATCGAGTTTCGCACCTTGCTCCAGTCCGGCGTTGATATAAAAGGCCAGGATAGGAAGCACACCACCATTCATGGTCATGGAGACAGACATCGTGTTTAATGGAATACCATCAAACAGGACTTTCATGTCTTCCACGGAACAGATGGAAACTCCGGCTTTACCTACGTCGCCTACCACACGTTCGTGATCGGCGTCGTATCCACGGTGAGTCGGAAGGTCAAAAGCAACAGACAAACCTTTCTGTCCGGCGGCAAGGTTGCGGCGATAGAAAGCATTGGACTCTTCTGCGGTTGAGAATCCGGCATACTGACGGATGGTCCATGGACGCATCGGATACATGCCGGAGTAGGGTCCCCTTAAGAAGGGTGCCAGACCAGACGCATAGTTCAGGTGTTCCAGCCCTTCGAGATCTTCTTTCGTATAAGCAGCTTTACAAGGAATGAGTTCCGGTGTATTCCACTCTCCGATTTTGTTTGCTTTGGCCCATTCAGCCGGTTTGATGGCAGGATAGGTCGCATTCTTTATATTGATATTTTTAAAGTCCGGTTTCATAATGCAATTCCTAATTTAGTGTTATACTGTTTCAAGGTGTCCAATACATTGGAACGCACGTTTATAAAGTTCTCAATACCCTGAATCTTCAATTCTTCCATGCAAGCGGGTGCTCCTGCGATCACAAGGATCGCATCTTTTCCGATAGCTGCCTTCGCGATGGGTGCATAATCAGCATATTCTTCATCGCTGGAACAAAGAATGATGATGTCTGCTCCTGCCTTACGGGCTGCTGCTACTCCTTCTTGCACGGTCGGGAAGCCCAGGTTGTCTATGATCTCATAGCCGGCTACCGCAAAGAAATTGCCGGAGAACTGGGCACGAGCCAGACGCATGGAGAGTTTGCCAATGGTTAGCATGAATGCTTTCGGACATTTGGCTGCTTTTTCTGTAGACAGACGCAGTGCTTCGAAATCGGCTGCGTCGCGCTTGAAGTCAAGCACTTTTGCCGATGATTGCGGACAAGCGCCATGACAGCCGCATCCGTCTGCATCTACAGATTCGATCTTGCTGAGTGCTGTCTCGGTAAAGTTGGGGAACTGGTTGGTACCCAGCAGATCTTCACGACGTGAGGCTAAAGCACTGCGACGGGCATTGCCTGAGGCAGCTACCTGATCCTGGATATATCCTTCTTTCACTGCTGCGAAGAAACCACCCTTCTCATCGATGGACAAGAAGTATTTCCAAGCCTGCTCTGCGATTGAAGCGGTCAGATTTTCAATGTAATAGGAACCTCCGGCTGCATCGACTACTTTGGAGAAGTGTGACTCTTCCTTGAGCAACAACTGCTGATTGCGGGCGATACGCTCTGAGAAATCATCCGGAGTCTTGTAAGTAATATCGAAAGGGGTCACTGTCAGCGAATCGACGCCACCCAGAGCGGCTGACATTGCTTCTGTCTGCGTACGGAGCAGGTTGACATATGCATCATAAATGGTCTTGTTGAAGGTAGATGTCTCGGCATGAATCTTCATCTTTGCAGAACAGGAGGATTGCGGAGCAAAAGAATCCACGATCTGAGCCCACAACAGGCGGGCTGCGCGGAACTTTGCAATTTCCATGAAGTAGTTTTGTCCGACACCCAGATTGAACTTGATGCGCTTGGCTGCCTCATCGGCTGTGAGTCCTTTTTCGGTCAGTTTGGTCAGGTATTCCGCACCCCATGCCAAGGCATATCCCAATTCCTGAGAGATGTAGGCACCGGCATTGTTCAGCGCAATCGCATTGACACCGATCACGCGGTACTTCGGAAGCTGTGCTGCTGCACGGATCACTTCTTCTGTCACCTCCAGATAGTTGTCCAGTTCTTTGCCACGGGTCAGCAAGCGACGGATAGGATCAAAGTTAACCGAGCCTTTGAGCACGGCGAGATCGTATCCTTTTTTCGTGTAGTAAGCGGTAAGGAGAGTCAGGAAAGTCGCTGATAGTTTGACGCAAACTTTGAAGTTGAGTTCGACAGCTTCCGGGTAGATTCCCTCGAGCAATGTTGCGATGCTTGCCTCATTGACATCTTTCTTATGCAAGGTGAATCCGAGAGAATCCACGCCTTTGTTGAGAATGTCCAGCGCTTTCGCATTGGCTGCTTTCACATCTTCCACTTCAATGTCTTGTCTCACAAGCCAGTTGTTGTCTTTTTTGGTGCTCCTTACATACGGGAATTCACCGGGAAGAGCTTCTGTCTGCTTCAATCCTTCCAGATCTTCTGCACGATAAAAAGGATTTACCTTAAATCCTTCAGTAGTCTTCCAAACGAGTTTCTTCTCAAAATCCGCCCCTTTCAGGTCTGCGATGATCTTATCCATCCAGGCCTGAGTCGTTACGGGAGGAAATTCGGAGAATAGTTTTGAATTATCTGCCATAATTAGTTATTTGAAATTTCTTTTTTCGGTAATTAGAACCGACAAATGTACTGCTTTCTTTCCAATCAGCGTAACCTTTTTGGTTATAATCATCCCTTTTTCTGTTTGAAAAGTGCTGTGAGAATTAAAAAGTGAGAAGGGAGAAGAATACTGATTGTCTTCCTGAAAATTACGAGGCAGAATTCGTGCCGGCCATCTCGACCATCCGTGCTTTCTCGCCTGCCACCCAGAGTACATCTTCTTCGCAGAAGATGGTGTCTACCTGGGGATTCATGATGGAACGGCTGTTACGTTCAATACCGACAACCATACATCCGAAATCTTCGCGGATACGTGACTGAGCAATACTCTTGCCGATGAACGGCGAGCCTGATTCGAGTACGATCTTATCGAGTGATACTTCATAATTGTCGACCTTCTCCTCCTCCACCTTTCGGTTTCTCTCGGCGATAAAGCGCATGAACGTGGTGAGCTGATCATCGGTGCCGAGCACTGTTATCTTATCCATCGGATAGATATAGACATCGCCACCGGGAATATTGATGTGACGGTCGCCCCTGGTGATGGAAATCACATTGACACCGCACTTCTGACGAAAATTGAGTTCACCGAGAGTGAGACCGACACTTGGCGAGTTTTGCCGGACTACATAATCAGTGAGATGCAGATCGCGGGAAAGGAGGTGATTGACAAAGTATTCCTTATAAGGAATCTTACTACTGATGAATTCCTGACGTTCGTTCAGGTTCTTTTTAAAATGACGTTCGATCATGATGGACTGTTTCTTCAGTCGTCTCGACAGGATAATAGCCACGACAATGACGAAAGTCAGCAGGATGAGCAGGAAAGAAATCTCAAAGAGACGGGTGAGCACAATAGCAATAAACGCGATGGAAAAGACGACACGCAGGAGGATCACGAGGATCAACGGTCCCCGGTTGAAACGACGGTCTTTCCAGAGGTACTGCATCTCATCGGAGTGATTCTTTTTCATCATCATCGCACGCAGGAAAGGGGAGATAAGTAACAAAATCAGGACTGCGGAGAGTATCTTTCCGGGAAGTCCGGGGATCTCTGCTGTAATCCGGGGCACCAGATAGGTAAACGACAGCACGATGATTGCCACACTGATCACGGAAAAGATGATGACAATCCGAACGAGTTGCTTGAGCAGATTTTTCCATACATTGTCGCGGTTGACGGAACTGGATCCCAACGAGTAGCGGTCCATGAAACGGATCCAACGGCGGGGCAGTTTGCGCTCAAGGACTTTATAGGTAGGGTTGGAGAGTTTGATAATATAAGGTGAGAAAAAGGTCGTGACTACCGATACGGCGACTACAATCGGATAGAGGAAGTCGCTGGTCACATGAAGGGAAAGCCCCAGTCCGGCAATGATGAAGGCAAACTCGCCAATCTGCGAAAAGCAAAAACCGGACTGAACTGCCGTCTTCAACGTCTGACCGGAGAGCAGGACTCCCGTGGTGGCTGAGAGCACCTGACCGAAGATAACTACGAATGTAAGTATGAGAATCGGTCCGATATACTGGCCAAGCATAACGGGATCAATCATGCCGCCGACAGAGATGAAAAAGATGGCTCCAAAGAGGTCTTTCACCGGTTTGACTACTTGTATGATTCGTTCCGTCTCAAGAGTCTCTGCGAAGATAGAGCCCATGACAAATGCCCCGAGAGGCGCGGAGAAACCGGCTTTGGTGGCAAACAAGACCATCAGCAGGCATAAGGCCAGAGAGACGATCAGGAGCATCTCATCGTTGAGAAAACGGCGCGTCTTCTTCAGGAAACTGGGGATCAGATAGATGCCGACCAAAAACCACAGCACCAGGAAGAAGAGGAGTTTGACGATGAACCCGGCAAACTGCATTCCCTCGAAGGTGTGTTTGACTGCCAATGTGGAGAGGAGTACCATCATTACGACGGCAAAAAGATCTTCGACGACAAGCACGCCAAAAACCAGTTTGGCAAACTGCCTGTTATTGAGCTGGAGATCATCGAAGATCTTGATGATGATCATCGTTGAAGACATGGAGATCATACCGCCCAGAAAGATACAGTTCATGTAACTCCATCCCATCATCGTGCCGACCCAATAACCGATGAACGACATGCTGACCAGGATCGTACATGCTGTGATGAGGGCGGTGCCCCCGACGTTGATCAGCTTCTTGAAACTGAAGTCCAGTCCGAGCGCAAAGAGAAGGAAGATCACACCGATATCCGCCCATGTCTGAATATTGGCGTTATCAACAATGGAAGGAAATACTTTGAAATGAGGACCGACGATAAATCCGGCTACTATATAGCCCAGCACCAACGGTTGACGCAACCATTTAAACAAAATGGTGGTTAGTCCTGCTGCAATCAGGATAATAGCCAGATCAGCTACTAAAGATGGAAGTTCAGACATATTTTATTTTCATCCGTGCAAATTTAATGATTTTGTTTTATCTTTGCGGCAAACAATAATAAAATAGTACATGAGAAAAACGATGTTGCTAATTCTTCCCATAATTGCCTTTTCTTTGTGGGCAAATGCACAAGAAGTTAAAAAAGACAGTGGTTTTGTATTCACCACCGTGAAAGAATGTAAGATTACCCCTGTAAAGAATCAAGCGAGCTCCGGCACTTGCTGGTGCTATTCTTCTCTCAGCTTTCTGGAGTCTGAACTGATGCGTCTCGGCAAACCTGAGATGGATCTATCTGAGATGTATGTCGTCTATTATGCGTATCAGGACAAGATGGAAAACTATGTAAGATACCACGGCGATGCGACATTCAGTGAAGGTGGCGCTTTCTGCGATATTCCTTATGTGATCAGCAAGTATGGCATTGTGCCGGACACCATTTACAAAGGATTGAACTACGGAGAGACGCAAAATAAGCACGGCGAATTATCTTCGCTCTTGAAGGCCTATGGAGATGTCGTGATCGAAAAGAAAAACGGCAACAAACTTTCTACCGCCTGGATGAAGGGGTACAAAGGTATCCTGGATGCTTATCTGGGGAATATACCGGAAAAGTTTACCTATAAAGGAAAAGAATATACGCCTCAGAGCTATGCAAAATCCTTGGAACTGAACATGGATGATTACGTCTCTGTGACTTCGTTTTCTCATCATCCTTATTGGAGTAAGTTTATCATAGAGGTGCCGGATAACTGGCTGCATGCTGAATCATACAATGTGCCACTGGATGAGTTTTGTGAAATTGCAGAAGCTGCCGTCATGAATGGCTATACAGTAGCCTGGGGTTCTGATGTAAGCGAGAAGTATTTCAAGACCGGTATTGCCATGGTGCCTGATGTAAAAGCGACTGAAGATATGGAAAGTGATCAGGCAAAGTGGCTGAATCTCTCTCAAACCGAACGCGACAAACTAACCCGCGTGTTTAAAAACCCGGTGTCTGAAATGGTTATCACTCCGGAGTTGCGCCAGGAAGGGTATGACAACTATCAGACGACGGATGATCACGGCATGCATATCTATGGTATCGCTAAAGATCAGAACGGCACGAAGTATTTTATGGTAAAGAACTCATGGGGTGAATCGGGCCCTTATAAGGGTATATGGTATGTATCGCAAAACTTCTTCAAATATAAGACCTTGAACTTCATGGTTCACAAAGATGCTATCCCCAAGAAGTTTGCCAATAAGATGGGACTGTAACAGGAAGCGCTCCTTATCGTCTATTTTATAATAGAATCAAAAAAAAGGTGCTGTATTATAATGTACAGCACCTTTTTTTATTACTTTTGCAGACTGATTGAATAAAAACTATGAAAACACGTCCTATCTTCAGACTCTTCTTTGCGCTCATCCCTGCAACTCTATTACTTTATAGCCTGAATGGCTGGAGTCATATATCTCCCGACAACACTCAGGAAGCAAGCAAACCGCCAGTCACTCTTGGTGATCGTGTCAGCGGAATGAAACAACTCATGCAAGAGAAATATCCGGAAAAGATATATATTCAAACAGACCGTCCGATCTATAATCTCTATGATACTATCTGGTACAAAGTATGGGTCATGCAGGCAGGTACCCTCTTTCCAACGGAAAAGAGCCGGCTTGTCTATGTGGATCTGATCAATGAAGAGAACAATATCACACAGAGTGCTCAATATACGCTCAAAGGGGGAAGTGCCAACGGACAGTTTATTCTGACCAAGACAATACAGGATAAGGGTCTCTTTCGCATCCGCGCTTACACCCGCTGGCAAAAGAACTTCGGCGACTCGACTTGCTTTGAGAAGACGATTCCTATCTGGGGAGAGAAAAGCAAAGAAAAGGAGACTAAACAGTTCGTTTCTGTGATCAATGAATCAAACAGAGAGGTGTTTATCACGCAGAAGCAATATCAGGAACGGTTGAAGAAAGAAGCGGAAGAGAAGCGCCTGCAAGCTGAACAGAGGGCCAACCGGGAGTTGGAGCTGGATGTACAGTTCTTGCCGGAAGGGGGCAAACTAATTAGTGGAGTGGCCAACCTTGTCGCTTTCAAGGCATTGTATCCTGATGGCAGAAGCGTTGCTGTAGAAGGTACAATCGTCGATCAGGAAGGCAATGAGGTAACTACTTTCGCCTCGAAGCACAAAGGGATGGGTACATTCCTACTGGTGCCGGACAGTGGCAAACAATACACCGCCCGCTTGTTTAATGACCAGAAGATCAGTCTCCCTACAGCCGAACAGGAAGGCGTCGGAATGATGGTACTTTCCAAACCATCAGCCGACACATTAATAGTCTCCATCAATGCCACTCCGGCTATTGTAGGAAATAACTCACAGTTTATGCTGCTGGCTGAGTCACGCGGATTGCTGACCAAGGAAGCATACAGTTTGCAGATGAACAAGCCACGCGTCATAGTGCGCATCCCTAAAGTGAATCTGGAGTCGGGTATCAACCGTCTTACATTATTCAGCATGACCGGAGAGCCTCTTTGCGAACGGCTGGTCTATATAGAAAAAGGAGACAAAGTGCTTTTTGATGTGAAGGCAAACTGGGAGATCAAATCGGATACCGTGCAGATGATAACGCTCAAGATACGTCCACAACTAAATGGGACGAATATCCCTGCCGCATTTGCCATGAGTGTGACCAATAAGAATCTGGTGCCGGTGGACTCTATCCAGAAAACGTTATGTTCCGAGATGTTTCTCTCCTCCGATCTAAAAGGTTTTATCGAAGAGCCGGGATACTATTTCAACCATCCGTATGACAGTATCAGTAAGCAATTGGATCTGCTGATGCTGACACATGGATGGAGAGGTTTCAATTGGGATGAAGCGACCCGTCGGAGTTTCTTGTATGCTCCTGACACCTCCTACTCTATCTCAGGCAAGGTAGTAAACCTACTTAATAAGCCGGTGGAAGATAGAAAGATCTCTTTGTTTGTGCAGGGAGGAAAGACGATTGCTGATGAATGCAGGACGGACAAAGAGGGTCGGTTTGCTTTCGCAAATCTGGATGTCAGAGAGACCTCAATGGTACGAGTGAAGATCGAAAAAGAGAAAAGTAAAAAGCTCATTGGTCTGGGAATCAAACTGGACACCATCTTCAGTAAGCCCAACTTCCCCATCGTCTCCACCAGGGATTTTCTATATGAAGCAAGTGCGACAGACTCACTTCTACAGACATACAAAGCATCTAAGGAAGAAGACAATTCATATCTGGACAGTCTGCGCAAAAGCCGTGGCATGCATCTGCTGGGAGAAGTTACCGTCAGCGAAAAAAGGAAGATCAAGAACTCTTTTAACCGAAGCGGCAGTGGTGTGGGAGACTTTGTGATTGACTCAGTGGAAATAGGCCGGTATGATGCCTATTCGAATGTGATTGATGTGCTCAAAGCTGAAATACCCGGATTCAAGAAAGACAACAGTTCGCCGAAAGGTGAGGATGGCAAACTGATTTTCCGACAATATGACTTCTATAATATTAATGGGAAACCCGTCTATTTTCAGGTGGATGCTGAGATGATCAATCCCGACAACAGTATCACTTCTGCTTCCGATGCCGCGGCTACGTCCACTCCGACTGAAACTGATGTGGCAGCAATAAGCAGCACCAATGCGGAAGATAATGAATATGGAAAAACAAGCCGGATTGATGGTGTGCTGCAGAATATAGCGGGCAATGAGATCAGAGGTGTCGAAGTACTGACTACAAAAGACAACCTCTCAAACTACGACAAGAAGACGCAACTCTCCGATGAAACAGGATTAAGACCTGTAATCACAGCACTTGACAGTGATTTTCGTCCGATAGCCGCAATCGTTATCATTACCACCAAAGCAGGAAAAGGTCCGCGGGAAAACAAACCTGAAATGGGTACTTACTATACCAAACTCAGTGGAGGCTCCATTGCGAGAAGCTTTTACGTGCCAAAGTATTATCCTGCCGATCCGATTGATCAGGTTGATTATGATCAGAAACAGATTTTCTACTGGAACCCGAATATGCTGACTAACGGCGAGAAAGAGGTGGAAGTAACTTTTCCTGTGGGTGCTTATATGAAAGATAATCTGCGACTGGAGATAGAAGGAACCGACTTTAATGGGCACCTGGGCACTCAAAGGCAGGAAATCAAACTCAAATAGAAGAATCAGGAGAAGGTAAGAGCAAGTTCTCCGGCTACACCAGATAACATAAAGCAGGTCGCATATTCATCATATGCGACCTGCTTTATGTTACATTCTGTTGAATCGTGTTTGAACTTAATCCGCTACCTTTTCGGCAATCTTGACAATGACCGCTGTCGCCTTCTCCATCGAAGAGATAGGGATAAACTCGTAGCGTCCGTGAAAATTGACACCACCGGAAAAGATGTTCGGACAAGGGAGACCTTTATAGGAGAGCTTTGCACCATCAGTACCACCACGCACAGGAACAATCTTAGGACTCACCCCTTCTTCTTGCATGCACTTGTAAGCGAGATCTACGATGTACATCACCGGTTCAATCATCTCCTTCATGTTATAATACTGGTCCGTTACTTCCAAAGACGCTGTGTCCTGACCAAACTCGGCATTGATCTTGCGCACCATGTGTCCCATCTCCTTTTTGCGGCTCTCAAAGCGGAAACGATCATGATCGCGAATCAGGTAGGTAAGAGTCGTTTCTTCCACGGTTCCCTTTACTTCCGTCAGGTGGTAAAATCCTTCATACTCCTCAGTGTGCTCCGGAGTCTCCCAGCGAGGGATCATCGTGATAAACTGATTGGCAAGACGAATCGAATTGACCAACTTATGTTTGGCACTACCCGGATGTACGTTCAGCCCTTTAAAAGAAATCTTTGCCATCGCGGCATTGAAGTTCTCATATTCCAACTCGCCAACCTCACCTCCGTCAACAGTGTATGCCCATTCTGCACCAAACTTCTTCACATCAAACAGATCAGCACCTTTCCCAATCTCCTCATCCGGAGTAAAGCAGATGCGTATCTTCCCATGCTCAATTTCAGGGTGCTGTATCATATATTCCATAGCAGTGATGATTTCCGCAATGCCTGCCTTATCATCCGCACCAAGCAACGTCTTACCATTGGTCACTATAAGATCCTGACCGACATAATGAAGTAACTCCGGAAACTGGGAAGGTCGCAAGGATATGCCTTCTTTTTCATCCAGTAAGATATCCTGACCATCATACGCCCTGACAATACGAGGCTGCACCTTTTTGCCGGACATGTCCGGACTGGTGTCCAAGTGTGCTATAAAGCCAATCACCGGCACATTTCTCGAACAATTGACAGGCAAAGTAGCGGTCAGGTACCCGTTAGTATCCAATTGGACCTCGTCCAGCCCTATCGTTTTCAATTCGTCTTCCAGAGCGCGGGCAAAAATGATCTGTCCGGGAGTACTTGGTGTCAAACCGGTTTCCGTATCCGACTGTGTGTCGTAGGATACATAGTTTAAAAAACGCTGAATGAGATCCATCTTACACGTATTTAGTGATTGATATTAGTCCTGAAGCGCGATCCATACCTGAAATACCTCCCCAAAAAAGCTATCTTTTGTACTTTGATCGTATTTAGTTCTTGTTTGATTTGCAAAAATACATATTTCCATCGAATTCTACGGCATCTGGCATCTTAGTTTTAAACAATTGATTATAGTAGAATGGTAGCCGACTTACAGGAAATATTTTGTCAGGAAAACACGATTTAGTATAAACTAAGAGAGAATATTGTATCTTTGCGTCAATTTGAAGAAAAACTACTTGTATAAACTTTAATAATTAGAAAAACATGGCAGATGACCGTCACTTTGTTCCATTTGTCTCCTCAGACTCGAACATGAAAGAATTTACACTCCGGGCAGTGCTTATAGGTCTTATACTCGCTGTAGTATTGGGTGCGGCAAATGCCTACCTCGGATTAAAAGCGGGTATGACCATTGCGGCAACGTATCCCGCGGCAGTAATCGGTATGGCGTTATTACGTTTCTTTAAAGGCACCATTCTCGAAGAGAATATCACACGTACCGTCGGCTCAATCGGCGAATCAGTAGCGGCAGGTGCAATCTTCACCCTTCCGGCTTTCTTTATTGCCGGGGTATGGGATGAGAAAACATTCAACTCTGTAGAAAGTTACTTCACGGCCTCTTTGATCCTGATCACCGGTGGTGTACTTGGCGTACTCTTCGTAGCACTCCTTCGCAGGGTGATGGTGGAAGACAAAGAGCTTCCTTTTCCGGAAAGTGTGGCTGCAGCAGAGATTCACAAGTCCGGACAGAGCGGTGGAAGTGGTTCCAAATACCTCTTCTCTGCCATGATCGTAGGAGCAGGTATCAAGATTGCCGGCGATCTCCGATTGTTTGCCACAGACTTTACCACCTTTTTCAAATCAGGTATCGCCACTTTTGCCAACGGTCACTCCATTGACGGCGGATTTCTCGCAGGAGGACCATCCATCAGTCCGGCATACCTTGGTGTAGGCTATATCATTGGTCCGCGCCTTTCCGCACTCAACTTCAGCGGTTCGGTACTGGCTTGGGGTCTGATGGTCCCGATGTTACTCTCCATGCTTGGTTCCAGCTTCGTTGGGGATCTCAACAACGGAGATGTCGAGTCGGCAGGAGCCTGGATGACCGCAGCCAACGTGGTTTGGAAACAGATCGTACGTATCATCGCCATCGGCGGTATGCTGGTTGCTGCCTCCTTCACCCTCTACCGCATGCGCGGAAGCCTGGGTGCCGGACTGGCCCGTTCGGTGAAAGACCTGAAGCGCGCTGCTCAGGGTACCGGTATAGAAACGGCCCGTACGGAGAAAGATCTCAATTCTTCCTGGATTCTGATCGGCATCTGCCTCTCAGCACTTCTCACCTTCTTTATCACCTATTTCATCTTTAACACCAGCATCCTTGTCGCCATCGTCGCATCGTCTGTGATGATTGTGCTCGCGTTCTTCTTTGCGGCAGTATCCGGATATCTGGTGGGTATCATCGGATCCAGCAACAACCCGATCAGCGGACTCACACTCACGGCATTGGTCGTTACCGCATTGATCCTTGTAGCCTGTGGAGTAGATAGTACGCATGGTGGCGTAGCAGCGGTACTTGGCATTGCTGCCATCGTTTGCGTGGCTGCCGCTGTAGGTGGTGAAATGTTTCAGGATCTGAAAGCCGGACATATCCTTGGCGGTACGCCCTGGAAGATGCAGGTAGGCGACATCATCGGTGTAGTCATTGCCGGATTTGTCATGTTTGGCGTACTGATCATCCTCAACCAGGGAGACATCAATATGGGCAAGCAACTCGGATATATCGGTGGCTTTGGCAGTCAGAATCTCTCTGCGCCTCAAGCC
>DATCIB010000194.1:0-3276 GCA_036508045.1 Bacteroidales bacterium | reverse complement strand
CAACAAAATTGCATTGGCTACTGTGAAAAACAATACAAAAAAAGGAAGTCTCAAGGGAAAAAGGAAAGCAGCTGGATGGGATGAAAAATTCCTTTCAGAACTACTCGATAATGATTGGGAATTCTAATGCGTCAGCCCTGTGCTTATGCGAAAAAGCTTTCTTAGGAACAAAATGATCGGAGCATCCGTCTGTTTCGCCAAAGACTTCTGGTCGTAGAAAGAGCCATGCGGATTGTTGGCATGGCTCTATACTATAGAGTCTGTTTGTACAGAAACGTATGCAGATTATTTCTTCTGGAAGAGTCTGATCAACTCTCCGACCCAGAGAACGATGGATGTGAAACTGATGATGATGATCCAGTCAATAAATAAGAGTGGCGTGACATTAAACATATCGCCACCAATCGTGACGATAAGAATTTGTCCAAGGATGATGAATAGGGCGCTGAAAATGAACCACTTGCTATTCCATATATTGACGAACGCAGACTTTCCTGTTTCAAAAGCTTTCGCATTGAACATGTTCCAGAATTGAAGCATGACAAAAATAGTAAAGAACAAGGAAAGCTCGTAAATGGTCAATCCATTCTCTACAGGAGTAAAGTTAAAGAAATCGCTGAAATAGAGATTCAGATCAAATTGAGCCAAGGATGTAATATCCTCATGTTTGAAGTATTGTACCAATCCAAAGAGGATGAAAACGAAGCTAAGTCCCATACCGATAATCCGACGTGCCATGTCTCCACTGATGATATTGTCTGTAGTCTTTCGCGGTTTATCTTTCATTACTCTCTCACTGGGAGGCAGAGACGCTAACGCCATTGCAGCTAATGTGTCCATAATCAGGTTCACCCAAAGCATCTGAGTGATACTCAACGGAGATTCAGTGCCCAGGAATGCACCTAGTAAAACAATGATACAGGCGGCAATGTTGATCGTCATCTGGAAAATGACAAACCGCTGGATGTTGCGATATAGAGAACGTCCCCACATGACAGCTCTTGAAATACTAGTAAATGAGTTGTCAAGAATTGTGATGTCACTTGCTTCTTTGGCTACAGAAGTGCCGTCGCCCATGGAGAGTCCTACTTGAGCGGCATTTAATGCTGGCGCATCATTGGTTCCGTCTCCCGTCACTGCTACAACCTGATTTTTTTGCTGTAATAACTGCACCAGGCGCGATTTATCCATCGGTCTCGCCCGTGACATAATTTTAAGGTCAAGTATGCGATCAGAGAGTTCTTCGTCGCTCATCGCTTCAAATTCGACTCCTGTCATGTGATTGCGATCAGTGTCAGTCTCTACCCACAAACCGATTTGACGACCAATCTCTTTGGCAGTATTCGGAGTGTCTCCTGTAACAATCTTCACCTGGATTCCTGCATCCAGACAGATCTTCACTGCTTCCGGAACATCATCACGGACCGGATCCGAGATAGCAGCGATACCAAGGTAAGTCAGATGTGAATTGTGAAGTTTTTCATCGTAAAGATATTCTTTATCGTCATCAATTATCTGATAAGCAAATCCCAAGGTACGCATTGCCTGGTTCTGATAACCAATCAGCTGTGTGTGGATCGTCTCTTTATATTCTTTGGCCGGAACGAGCTTGCCATCTACCAATACATTCTCAGCATAGGAAAAAACAATCTCCGGCGCTCCTTTGACATAGAGAATCCTCTTCTTCAACAATGGAGATTTGACAATTGTTGCCATAAATTTCCGCTCGGTGGAAAAGGTCAGTTGTTTGATTACAGGCTCTTCGTCTCTGATTTGCATGTAATCAATGTCATTTTCGTACAACCAGATTAGTAAAGCACCCTCAGTTGGGTTACCTAATGCCTTTACTTTTGCCGGATCGGTAAGGTCCAGATAGGCAGTGGAGTTGACAGAAATACCTTCTTTGATCAAGTTGCTCACTTCATCTCCTGTAAATTTTTGATCCTTCAATCCATAGAAGTTGGTCTTATAGATTCGCATCTGGTTGCGGGTCAGCGTTCCTGTTTTATCTGTACAGATCACAGTAGCTGCACCCATTGTTTCGCAAGCGTGCATCTTACGAACAAGATTGTTTGTCTTGAGCATTCGTTTCATACTCATCGCCAAACTGAGAGTAACGCTCATCGGAAGTCCTTCCGGAACGGCTACAACGAGGATGGTAACAGCAATCATGATGGTGCTGAGCAAATGTTCTCCGAATGCGCCCCATTCAAAAGTATCTGTACTACTGAAGAAAACGGCCAAACGTCCGAAAATGATAAGAGCTGCAATTACATAACTGGCCTTTGTAATCCATCCGGCCAGCGTGTCCAACTGTTTGTTAAGCGGAGTTTTAATGTTTTGGTCAATCTGAGATCCTTCATACACTTTACCGTACTCAGTTTTATCACCCACTGTCATCACTTTCATAATGCCATGACCATCAATGACGGTGGTACCTCTCATGGCTTGGTTGGAAGGATAGGCGACATCTTCATCAAAGTCCGCTTCATCGGTTGTCTTTGTAATTATTGGTTCGCCGGTAAGCGTAGACTCGTTGATTTGAAGAGAGATCGTTTCCACGAGCAAACCATCTGCCGGAACTTCTTCTCCGGTCTCAAGAAGGACAATGTCATTGACTACCACTTCTTTTTTGGGTATCTCACAGACATTTCCATTCCGCATTACCTTTACCATGGTATCGTCATTTACCTGATTGAGAACCTCAAACTTCTTATTCGCGCTCCTTTCAAAAGCAAAGCCGACACAAGTAGCCAGGAGCACGGCAATCAGGATGCCCAATGGCTCAAGAAATACGCTGAGTCCATCCTGACCTATGACAAAATGATACATAGAAATGCCAACAGAAAAGAGTAGGGCAACGAGTAGGATCAGTATAATAGGGTCTTTGAATTTTTCAAGAAGAAGTTTCCAGACTGATTCCTTTTGTGGTGGAGTAAGAATATTCTCTCCATACTGCTTACGACTCTGAATAACTTCTGCATCTGTCAGACCATTAAAATGATGTTTTTGTTCCATTTGAAAGTTTAGTATAGTGGAAATTCTGTACAAAGGTACACAATTAGCCGAAAGAATAAGGAGTGAGCAATATCCTTTTTATTCTTTTGCTAAGATCGTATATTAAAGGAATATCTTTATATTTGTAAGCGTAAATTTATACCAACGCTTTTTCAAACATGAAGAACAGAGCGAGATTCCTTTTATTCTGTTGTTTCTGTCTGGTATCTCTGACAGGAAGATGCGAAATATTTCGTGGCGTTACAATTGGCGATGGAC
>DATCIB010000193.1:0-6688 GCA_036508045.1 Bacteroidales bacterium | reverse complement strand
GCTTCAAATAGAAATGAAGAGATTAAAAAGAAAACGAAATGGATAAAGATACTTTATTAGGTAAGACGCTGACTGATATTCAGTTAATAGTTAAAGAACTGGATATGCCGGCATTTTCAGCGAAGCAAATTACAGATTGGCTTTATAAGAAGAAAGTGAACACTATAGACGAGATGAGCAATCTCTCAGTCAAGCAACGCGCGCTTCTCAATGAAAAGTACGTGACAGGAGCGGTCAAACCTTCCGATGCTCATTATTCAAACGACGGAACGATCAAATATCTATTCAATGTAGGTGAAAAAGGTGCGATTGAATCTGTTTATATTCCTGATGAGGAACGTCATACTCTTTGCGTCTCTACGCAGGTGGGGTGTAAGATGGGCTGTGTCTTTTGCATGACCGGTCAGCAAGGTTTTAAGGGAAATCTTTCTGCCTGTGAGATCATTAATCAGATGCAATCAATTAATGAAGCATCCTTGCTGACAAATGTTGTGTTTATGGGAATGGGCGAACCGATGGATAATATCGATGAGGTGTTGAAAGTCCTTGAAATCATGACGGCTGCTTATGGATATGCATGGAGTCCGAAACGGATCACTGTATCAACGATAGGATTGCTTCCGGGTCTGAAACGTCTGCTTGCCGAGAGCGACTGTCATGTGGCTATCAGTCTGCATAACGCTAAATCCGTGGAGCGTCTTGCTTTGATGCCCGTTGAAAAGGCTTATCCGCTCGTTCAGGTACTGGATGAGATACGCAAATATGACTTTAGCCATCAACGTCGCGTCTCCTTTGAATATATCCTGTTTAAAGGAGTCAATGACACCCCTCAACATGTAAGAGTATTGAAATTGCTGCTCAAAGGAATGTTGTGCCGGGTCAATCTGATCCGTTATCATGCGATACCCGGAGTGGAACTGGAAAGTTCTGATGAGTTGACAATGATTAATTTTCGCGATGCACTGACCGGTGGCGGTATTATCAGTACCATCCGCTCCTCCCGCGGCGAAGATATATTCGCAGCCTGCGGTATGCTTTCAACAGCAAAACTAAATCAAAAATAGAAGAACAATGAAAAAGAGTACTTGCTTATTGCTTTCTGTACTATCACTTGCAACTTTATTTTCTTGCAAGGATGGCTCTAATCCCTTGTTACCCCATGCGACAGGAGTTCCTTATGAGTTATTAGTAGTCATGAACAAAGCTCAATGGAATGCACCCGCCGGGCGAACCCTGTTTGAAATATTGAATTCTGATGTACCTGGTTTGCCACAGTCAGAGCCACAGTTCAGACTTTCATACACACCCCCTGACGGCTTCAAAAATATTTATAAGTCGGTACGCAGTATTATCATTGCAAATATTGATCCTCAACAGTTTACGAAAGCCAAGATGTCTTTCTCCAGGGAGTTGTGGGCAAACGGTCAGATGGTGCTGACTATTAATGCGCCCAATGCAGCAAGCTTTGAGCAATACGTACTCACGAATGAGAAGAATATAATCAAATTGTTTGTAGATAATGAATTGGGACTGTCGAAGAAATATCTGGAAAAGAAATATAATAAGTCTGAGTCAAAACGACTCAAAGATCATCTCGATATCCAGATGTGTATCCCAATGGCATTGAACAAATCGAAGGTATCAGAGGGATTCTTCTGGGTATCCAATGCGGCAGGGAAGAAAAGACAAGATATTGTAGCTTATGCTTATCCATACACGGATAGAGAAACATTTACGGTTGACTATCTGATCCGCAAAAGAGATTCAGTTATGAAAGCGAATATGCCGGGAGGTCCGGAAGGTTCTTTCATGGGCACTCAACAGGCATGGATACCGGATTCCTCGGTTGTTACCGTGGATGGCAAATATTGCATGGAGCTTCGTGGACTATGGGAAGTGGTCGGTGATAATATGGGCGGCCCGTTTGTAAGTCATACACAGATTGACGAACTGAATAATCGGGTGATCACTGTGGAGGCTTTTGTCTATGAGCCGGGTGAGAAGAAGAGAAATCTGATGCGGATATTGGAATCAGCCTTATATACTGTTAAAATGCCGGTTAAAGAAGAACCTCAAGCAATAAAGAATACAGCTAAGGTGACTTCTTCTGATAGTCTGAAACAAGAATAACATTTGATTCAAAACAATGGAAGAAAAAAAAGCAAGAATCGCCATTACGCATGGTGACTTCAATGGCATAGGATATGAAGTGATCCTGAAAGCAATGGAAGAACCCCATCTGCAGAATATCTGTACGCCGATACTGTATGGGTCAATGAAGATTGCTTCCTATTACAAAAAGTTATTAGAGATTGAAGGTGTAACCTTTAATCTGATCAATAATCCGGCAGAGGCATTGCCCCGTCGGTTGAATGTCATAGATTGTGTGCCGGAAGATTTGAAGGTAGAGTTTTCAAAGTCTACTCCTGAGGCTGGTAAAGCTGCATTTATGGCATTAGAGCGGGTAATGGAAGATATTCGCAACCGGCAGATTGATGCGCTGGTAACAGCTCCGATAAACAAAAATAACATTCAGTCGAAGGATTTTGATTTTCCCGGACATACTGAATATCTGCAACAATCGGCTGCAGCTAAAGGGCAGAAAGCTTTGATGATCCTTTGCAGTGATGAACTTCGTGTGGCATTGGTAACCGGTCATGTACCGGTATCAAAGATTTCCTCTTCTCTCACGGTCGAAAATATACTGGAGAAGATTCAGATCTTTAACCAGAGCCTTCGGTATGATTATGCGATTGCGCGTCCTCGTATTGCCGTTTTAGCATTGAATCCTCATGCAAGTGACGGCGGGTTGATTGGTGATGAAGAACGTTTGGTGATTATTCCGGCACTTAATGCAGCCAAAGAGAAGGGACTGCTCGTCTTTGGCCCTTATCCGGCAGATGGGTTTTTCGGGTCGGGTAATTACAGAAAGTTCGATGGTGTGCTAGCCATGTACCACGATCAGGGACTAGCTCCCTTTAAAGCGATTTCCATGGAAAATGGAGTCAACTTTACTGCCGGATTACCATTCGTACGTACATCTCCTGCTCATGGAACAGCTTATGATATAGCAGGACAGGGCATTGCATCGGAAGATTCCTTCCGTCAGGCATTATATATGGCTATTGATATTGTTGCAAACAGGGAACAATATTATCAGAATCACAAGAATCCGTTGCGGAAACAATATTATGACAAGAGTGGGGGTTCGGATGATTTGAACCTGACAATTGAAGATGACAGAGATCGTATGTACGTAAAATAAGAAAAGAGATTGATCATGGCAAAACCGGATATTCAACAGGTAAAGCAGCGTTTTGGAATTATCGGCACTACTCCTGCGCTGAATAGAGCGATTGATATTGCATTACAGGTCGCATCTACTGATCTTTCTGTTTTAATTACCGGAGAGAGTGGAGTAGGTAAGGAATTCTTTCCTCAGATCATACATCAGTTCAGTTACAGGAAACATGGTCCCTATATTGCGGTAAACTGTGGGGCCATTCCTGAGGGCACGATTGACTCCGAACTGTTTGGTCATGAGAAGGGCTCTTTTACCGGTGCCTTGAATGACCGTAAGGGTTATTTTGAAGTTGCAGATAGTGGAACTATTTTTTTGGATGAGGTCGGTGAGTTGCCATTGCCTACGCAAGCTCGCTTACTTCGTGTGCTGGAGACCGGCGAGTTTATCAAGGTGGGATCGTCAAAGGTGCTGAAAACTAACGTGCGAATCGTAGCTGCAACCAATCTTATTATGAGCGAGGCCATTTCTTCAGGACGTTTTCGTGAGGACTTATATTATCGTTTGAATACCGTACCTATTCAGGTTCCTGCCTTACGCGAACGCGGTCATGACGCAGCACTGTTGTTCAGAAAGTTTGCCAGTGACTTTGCGGAAAAGTACCGGATGCCTGCCATGCAATTGACTGAGGAGGCCAAATCGTTACTTGTATCCTACCGCTGGCCGGGTAATATTCGTCAACTGAAGAATATCACCGAACAGATTTCTATCATTGAAGAAACTCGTGAAGTGACAGCGGATATGTTGCAACGGTATTTGCCGGCAGACTTCTCCGAACGATTACCGGCATTCATGGGACGTCATGCAGGTGAGGGCAAGGTCTTTGGGAGTGAAAGGGAAATATTGTATCAAGTGTTGTTTGATATGCGTAAAGATGTAAATGATCTTAAGTCGCTGGTGCATGAACTCATGAACGGCGGGACCGTTGAAACTGCGGATGTATCTCCAGTCAGTAGTTTTGAGGATTTACGTAGTGTGCCTGTTGTTCAGACTTATCCTTCTCTTCATCCGAATAGTCCCACTAAAAACGAGTTGAGAGATGCTGCCGAGTATGTGGAAGAGACGCTCTCGCTGGAAGAGGTCGAAAGGGAGATGATCAAGAAGGCTCTTGATCGTCATCATGGCAAACGCAATAAAGCGGCTTCTGATCTGAAGATCTCAGAACGTACACTATATAGAAAGATAAAGGAATATGGTTTGGAATAGAACAAAGTATCTGATAGCAAGTCTTGCGGGAGTCTTTCTGCTTTTTTGCGGAGTGATGTCTTGTACTGTCTCCTATAAGTTTAATGGTGCTTCCATTGACTATACAAAGGTGAAAACGATTACTATTACTGAGTTTCCCAATCAGGCGCCTCTGGTATATTCTCCCCTTTCTCAGGTTTTTACAGAGAAATTGAAAGATGCTTATGTCACGCAGACTCGTTTGAAGTTTGTTCAACAGGATGGAGACTTGACTCTGAATGGTCAGATCACCGGCTATGAATTGACACCACAGGCGGTAAAGCAGGATGCTTATGCATCAGAGACTCGTCTCAAGATTACGGTGCGTGTCAACTTTTCAAACAGCACCAATTCTGATGAGGACTTTGAGAAACTTTATTCCGCTTATCGTGACTTTTCTAACGAGCAGATGATTACCGATGTGCAAGATGCACTGATTCAGGAAATCTGTGATGAGATAGCCGATTTGATATACAACGATACTGTTGCTAAATGGTAATTCATCGTGACAAGTAAAGAACTGATAAAATACCTTGTTAACCCGGATCTTTTGTCAGAAGGTACGGTGGCTATCTTAAAGGAGATGGTGGATGAGTATCCTTATTTTGAGGTACTTCGGATGCTTTATCTCAAGAGTCTTTGTATGACTCAGGATCTCCGTTTTAACGGTGAACTGAGAAAAGCAGCACTGCTTCTTTCTAATCGTACCTTACTTTTCAGCTTGATATATGAAACGGTTTCTCCCTTTGCCCTTCGCACTCAGACTCATGTCGAACAAGATCGTACTTTAGCTCTCATTGATGCTTATTTCGCCGGTAAAGGAGATACCATGCAAAATGAATCCATGCAATTGGATGATCTCCTGTCGAACTATTCATTGGAAACGAGCAATGATGCGTTTAAGGATAAACAGTCCATTGAAGACTCTCCGGCATATCTTCCAATGAAGCATCAGGACCTGATAGATAATTTTCTAGAGGAAGTGCGCACATCATCTGATGTACTTTATCCGTTTAGTGACACTCCGAAGGATGAAGAACCGATTGCACCTCCGGTTTTTGATGAATCGATTACAGGTAGCGAATCCTATTTTACCGAGACGCTGGCTCATATTTATATAAAACAACAGCGGTATGAACGTGCGCTTGAGATTGTTCGCGGATTATATCTCAACTATCCGGAGAAGAGTCTCCATTTTGCAGCAATGATGGATTATCTCGAAGAGCAGATTGCAAAAGGTGATAAAAGAGATTAAATACTTTTGACCAAATCTCTTTTTAGATCTTCATCTGTTTTCTTCCCTTCTAGAATATATTCTGAAAAAAACATTTGCCAAACCAAACATATTGTGTAATATTGTATGCAGTTCTTTAAATAACAATTTAATACTATCGCTATGAAATTCGAATTGCCTAAGTTACCGTATGAAGCAGATGCATTAGCACCTGTTATCAGTGCTGAGACGATTGGTTTCCATTATGGGAAGCATCATCTTACGTATGTGAATAATCTGAACAATTTGCTGGTTGGCTCAAAATTTGAAAATGAGACTCTTTTGACGATTGTTACTCTGTCAGACGGTGCGATATTTAACAATGCCGCACAGATATGGAACCATATTTTTTACTTTGAAAGTTTTGCCAAAGAAGGTACAGGTGGTCAACCAGGAGGTGATCTTACAAAAGCTATCATTGCAAAGTGGGAGAGTATCGATAACTTTAAAAAAGAATTTGTGGCGGCCGGGGCTTCATTGTTTGGTTCGGGTTGGGTGTGGCTCGCAAAGAATAAAGTAGGAAAATTAGAAATACTGAAAGAGAGTAATGCCGGCAATCCGATTACGATCGGATACAAACCGATTCTTACATTTGATGTTTGGGAACACGCATATTATCTGGATTATCGCAATAGGAGAGTTGATCACCTGAATGATCTATGGCGTATAGTAAACTGGAATGTAGTTAATAAGAGATTCTAGATTATTCTGAAGGATTATCCTTTCGTTAAAGATCTCTGTTTTAAAGGTTAAGTCTGCATCAATCTATTCTAGATGCAGGCTTTCTCTTTTAAATGTGTTGGAACTAACTATGCCATTAAAAAATTCGTAATTTATATTTGAATTATCCGGAAATTTGTGTTTACTTTGCAGCGCAAATGGAATCTTTG
>DATCIB010000192.1:0-3010 GCA_036508045.1 Bacteroidales bacterium | reverse complement strand
GGAAGAGAATCAATATTATAAGTATATAAAACAATAAAGGAATAGTTTGTATGAATAACGTAGGAGAAAAGATTAAGTCTGTACGTGAGTTACAAAAAATCACACGTGAAGAGATTGCACAGCGTAGTGGCTTGTCAGTAAAGCAAATCGAAACAATTGAAGAAAACAACTTGCTTCCTTCGCTAACGCCACTCATTAAGATTGCCCGTGCGTTGGGAGTTCGATTGGGGACTTTTTTGGATGATCAGGAAAACTTTGGTCCGGTAATATGCCGTCAAGGCAATAGTCAGCAGACAATACGTTTTACTAACAACACCGAGAATGATAGCAAAAGCATGGGCTATCATTCATTGGCCGCCACGAAGACAGACCGTCACATGGAGCCTTTTGTCATTCAGGTTGACCCTACCGGTGCTTCTGGGTACAATCCTTCTTCTCATGAAGGAGAAGAATTCATTTATGTACTGGAAGGAAATATTGAAGTGAACTACGGCAAAGATAAATATGCTCTTGAGGCTGGCGACAGTATCTATTATGATTCAATCGTGGCTCATCATGTGCATGCTGCCGACACTTCCACTGCTCGTATTCTTGCCGTTGTTTACACTCCAATTTAATCTTAGAGGATATGCAACTATTTGACAGAACGCTGGGCGACTGGCTTGAACATTGGGCAAATACCATTCCTGATAACGAATATCTGGTCTATTCAGACCGAAATCTTCGATATACATGGAAAGAGTTTGATCAACGTGTGAATGATGCTGCCAAGGGATTAATTTCTATTGGTGTGACCCGCGGCACACATGTTGGCATCTGGGCACAGAACGTGCCGGACTGGTTGACCTATTTATATGCCTGCGCTAAGATCGGTGCCATCTATGTGACCGTAAATACAAATTACAAACAGAATGAACTGGAGTATCTGACGGATAACTCGGATATGCACACGTTGCTGATTACAAATGGCACTTATGACAGCGATTATGTGGAGATGACCTATGAGATGCTTCCTGAGCTGAAGACCTGTCAGCGTGGACATTTCAAGAGCGAACGCTTTCCTAATATGCGCAATGTCATCTTTATCGGTCAGGAAAAGTACAGAGGTATGTACAATACGTCTGAGATTTTGCTGCTTGGTTCGCATACTCCGGATGAACAACTGGACGATTTGAAGAAACAGGTGAATTGCCACGATGTGGTCAATATGCAGTACACCTCAGGAACCACAGGCTTTCCGAAGGGAGTGATGCTATCACATCACAATATTGCCAACAATGGATATCTTACCGGCGAGCACATGAAGTTTACCAGTGACGACAAACTCTGTGTGTGTGTGCCTTTGTTCCATTGTTTTGGTGTTGTACTGGCTACGATGAACTGTCTGACACATGGTTGTGCCGAAGTTGTGGTAGAACGTTTTGATCCCCTCGTCACTCTTGCATCCATTCACAAAGAGCGATGTACCGCTGTATATGGGGTGCCGACGATGTTTATCGCTGAACTAAACCACCCGATGTTTGATATGTTTGACCTGACGAGCTTGCGTACCGGAATTATGGCTGGTGCTCTGTGTCCGGTAGAGGTGATGCGCCAAGTGCAAGAGAAGATGCACATGCACGTAACCAGTGTATATGGATTGACAGAAACGGCTCCGGGCATGACGCAAACACGTATCGAACAGTCGTTTGAGGAACGATGCAACACGGTAGGCTACGACTATGAGTTTACAGAAGTTGCTGTAATCAATCCGGAGACTCTGGAGGAATGCCCCACCGGTGTCATTGGTGAGATGTGTTGCCGTGGATATAACCTGATGAAGGGATACTACAAAAATGAGGCTGCTACGACAGAGATTATAGACAAGAATGGTTATTTGCATTCAGGTGATCTTGGGGTGAAAGATGAAAAAGGAAACTATACGATTACAGGACGTATCAAAGACATGATCATCCGTGGGGGTGAAAATATTTACCCGCGTGAGATTGAAGAGTTTCTGTATCATATGCCGGGTGTGAAAGATGTGCAGGTAGCTGCTGTCCCTTCCACGAAATATGGGGAAGAGGTAGGGGCCTTTATCATTCTTCAGAAAGAGGTGGATATGTGTACAGAGGATGTGCGTGAGTTCTGTAAAGGGAAAATCTCTCGTCACAAGATTCCGAAGTATGTCTTCATTTTGGATAACTTTCCGATGACAGGTAGTGGTAAGATCCAGAAATATAAATTGAGAGAAATGAGTCTTGAACTTTGTAAACAGCAAGGTGTCGAGGTGATATAAAAAACGAGGAACAATAGGATGAGAAACATCGTAAGTAATCTATGGATGGTCTTGTTATTCTTAGGAATAGCAGGGCCATCTTTGGCTTTTAGCCAACGTGATCTGCTTCAGAAAGAAGCCGATATCAACCGTTTGAAGGAAGTGCTTGTCATGAATCAAAAGTGGGTGAGTTATCCTGCTTATAGTGACCGTGAAGGGTGGGACGCACTTTTCGGTTCCTCCAAGGATCTTTATATTCGTCGGGGAGAATCGCGGCTTCAGTATTCGTGGAAAGTTATCAAAGCCACGGATTATCTGGAGTTTGCAAAAAGTGGTTCGCGCAAGGTAATGGAAGACCCGTTTGAAAATAATAATAATGCAATTACAGATCTCTTTCTCGCCGAACTGGCAGAAGGGAAGGGCCGTTTCATCCCGCAACTGATTAACGGAACGTTCTTCTATTGTGAAATGACTTCCTGGGCTCTCTCTGCCCATCTGGGTATTCAGAAAGACAAAAGTTCGCTGCCGGATTATAAAGAGCAGATCATCGAACTGACTTCCGGTGATATGGGGTCTGCCTTTTCCTGGATCTTCTATTATATGAAACCAGAGTTTGATAAGGCCAGTCCGCTGATTGCCGAGCGTTTACGTTCTGAACTTCAAAAGCGGATACTTGATCCGTATGTCAACAATGATACCTTCTGGTGGCTGAAGGGTACGAATAACTGGAACGTGTGGTGTAACTTTAATGTG
>DATCIB010000191.1:0-2102 GCA_036508045.1 Bacteroidales bacterium | reverse complement strand
CGTGTGTGGGGTGGAGGTGTCTATGAAGATAACCGCTTTTATAATGAAGCGGATGAACATGGTATTCTGGTCTGGCAGGACTTTATGTTTGCCTGTTCGCCCTATCCGACGGATTCTGCTTTTCTGAGTAAAGTGTCCGCGGAGGCAGATTATAATATTCGCCGCTTGCGCAATCATGCCTCTTTGGCCATGTGGTGTGGTAACAATGAAATACTGGAAGCTCTGACCTATTGGGGGTTGCAGGGCACTTATCACTACAGTGACAGTGTCATGCAAGGCTTCTTAAAGGGTTATAACCGTCTTTTCCGTGGATTGCTGCCTGCAAAAGTGATGGAGCTCGATTCAAACAAATACTATGTACATGGTTCGCCGTATGTGGCTAGCTGGGGCAGACCGGACTTGTTTGCAATACGCGATGTACACGACTGGGGTGTGTGGCATGGACGGATGCCTTTTGAGGCTTTTGAACAACGCAAAAACCGTTTCTCAAGTGAGTTTGGTTTCCAGTCTTTTCCGGAGATGAAGACCATCGCCACCTTTGCCACTCCTGCCGATTACGAATTGGAGTCGGAGGTGATGAAAGTGCATCAGAAGAGTTATATTGGTAATACAGCTATCCGTCAATATATGGAAATGTATTATCAGGTACCAGAGAAGTTTGAAGACTTTGTGTATGTCGGACTGGTTATGCAGGGAATGGGTATGCGCATGGGTTTTGATGCGCAGCGTCGGAATCGTCCCTACTGCATGGGCACCGTTTATTGGCAGCTCAACGATTGCTGGCCGGTTGTTTCCTGGTCCAGCATTGACTACTATGGTAATTGGAAAGCATTACAGTACCAGGCACAACGGGCTTTTGCTTCGCCTGCTCTCAGTTTTAAGGATAACGCCGGAACGCTTCAATGTTATGTGCTGACGGACAATCTTCAGAATACAGAAACGAAATGCCGGTTCCGGTTGATTTCCTTCGATGGAAAGGTACTGAATGAAGAGACAATCCGTTTATCTATTCCTGCCAATGCTTCCACATTATTCGCTGAATATCCGATGGAATCCTTGATCAGAGAAGATCAAAAGAAAAACAGTTGTCTGGAAGTTGTTGTAACTGATTTGAATGGGAAGGAACTGACCCGACGTCTTTTCTTCTTTTGCAAGCCGAAAGAGATGGAATTACCTGTGCCTGCTATCTCTAAAGAGCTGAAATATGAAGATGGAAAATACACCTTGAAGCTGAAGTCAGACAAACTGGTAAAGGATCTGTTTATTGAGATTCCGGTGCAGGGAGCGCGGTTTAGTGATAACTTCTTTGATCTTCTACCCGGTGAGGAGAAAGAGGTGATCATTACTTCTCCGCAGCTTTCTGCTTCCAAAAAGGTCAATGTGACTCTTCATCATTTACGTGAAACCTACAAATAGGACTATAATTCTTTGATGCAATGAACATATTTAAGGAACTATCACTGCTATTTATTGCAACTTTCATCTGTACTTCTTGTGCGGAAGATAAATCAGGAGCCAATTATGAAACAATACCTTTACCGCAAGAGATAATAAAGAAAGACGGGAATGCATTTATAATCAGTGCAACGACGAAGATCTTATACACCTCCGGAAATAATCTGCTGAAGAATAATGCACAATTTCTGGCTGAGTACATTCAGTTTGCCACCGGCATTAAGCTGAAAGTTTCAGCTGGTGACAGTGCGACCAATGCTATTATTCTAAGTGCCAGACTTACCTCCAAGAATAAAGAGGCGTATCAGATCAAGGTTGCGGAAGATGGTATTCTTATCAGAGGTGCTTCAGAAGCAGGCAACTTCTATGGAATACAGACGCTACGCAAATCATTGACTGCTACCCTTCAAGACTCTACCGTCGCAATGTCACCCGTGGAGATAAACGACCAGCCTCGTTTTGCTTACAGAGGTATGATGCTTGATGTAAGCCGTCATTTCATGACTGTGGAAGATGTGAAATCATTCATCGATATAGAGGCTTTACACAATCAGAACACCCTTCACTGGCATCTTACCGATGATCAGGGGTGGCGTATAGAAATCAAGAAATACCCTCTTCTGACAGAGATTGGTTCGAAACGAAGT
>DATCIB010000190.1:0-4260 GCA_036508045.1 Bacteroidales bacterium | reverse complement strand
GATGCCGGTATTGAAATTCATGTCCAGCAGCACTACGTCCACTTTCTCCTCCCGCAGCACCGACAGGAGCCGGACAGGCGAGGGGAGCGTCAGCACTTGTTCGAAGTAGCTACCCAGTAACATCTGCAGGGCGCAGAGTATGTTGCGATTGTCATCCACAATCAGGATTTTCCCCTGTTTCTTCATGGTCTTTTTAGTCAGCTATTCAAGGACATCCGGAGGTTCATACTCGTGTGATTTTCTGTTTCTTTAGGATGACAAATATAGACTTTTTATTTTACTTTGAATGAATATGAACTCTTTTATCATCGAAATGAGGTTCTGATTTTTGAAAGAGTGCTTGTTCTACTTTGCCGTCATTGCGGGCCCGTCGCCGTCATTGCGGGCTTGACCCGCAATCTCGAGGTTCTGTTTTCTGTAAAAGAGTGCTTCCTTAACCAGTGGGTTCTGATGATCACCTCTTCCTATCACTTTACCTAATTAACGACTGTCTGATAATTAGTGAAGTCCTCACTCGACAACCCATGAGTCCTCATTCGACAACCCATGGGTTGTCAATTGACAACCCATGGGTTGTCGAATGACAACTTGCTTAGCTCTCCTGAAGAATTACGGTAGGTGTACTGAATCTTGTGGTTAAGCATCTGATCTGTATCTTTTAGATTTCCACTTTTTCCTTTTCACTCCGTCTTTTTTCCTTTTCAACGATAGCCTGCTGCATCTGAAGCATATTATTTATATATTTGCATAATCAAAAGTAATATCAAGCTTGAATTCATGATCCAAACAAAGAAAGCAACGGTTTGTGCATGTGCATCGCGGTCATTTATAGATAAGGAGAAAGTAACGGAGATCGCTGCTTCGCTTGAATGTGATGGATACTCTGTCACAGTACTTCCTGATCTCTGCCGGAAGATGATGCAAGCATCATCCGATCTGCCTGAAATAGCTTCCTCTGTCATTCTTGCATGCCATCCCCGAGCTATTCGTTCCCATCTGAACAGACTGGATCTGGTTGCGGATACTATTTTGGACATTCGTAACAACTCTTGCGGAGACATTGTCAGTCAATTAAAAATCCAATCTTGTAACAATAGCGAACAGGAATGTGCAAAGGAAACTTTCCGAAAGGAAATAGAAGCCTTTCCCACAGAGTGCGGCTGTGATGCATGGTATCCCATCATAGATAAAGAACGGTGCACGGAATGTGGGAAATGCATGGATTTCTGTCTCTTTGGTGTTTATTCCTCTGAAAATGGACATATAAAGGTCGTAAAACCGGAAAACTGTAAGAATAACTGTCCGGCATGTGCACGTATTTGTCCGAGCCGAGCCATTATATTCCCTAAATATGACAAGTCGCCCATCAATGGCGGACTGGACGAAGAGGAACACTTTGCCCCCGATGAAATGGATGCCATGTATAGAGAGCGTCTCAAATATAAGCTGCAGCAACGCAGGGAAAGTGTGTCACTCCTCAAAAACAAAATTAGATGACGTTTAAAGAATATATTGCCACAGCTAAATCCTCCTTGCGCGTAGTGCGGGAATGCTCACCCCGCCTGGTCTGGAAGTTCATCTACAACTTCGGATGGCGCAGTGTGACGAACATGAACAGGTTTGAAAAGAGACAGAAACAAGGCCAACCTTTTTTCCCTGCCTTTCTGATGATTTCTGTGACAGAAAGTTGTAATCTGGCTTGCAGTGGCTGCTGGGTTTCTAAGGGAGGAAAGCGCTCTTTATCGCTGGAGCAGCTCGATGGAATTATTACAACCGGCAAGAAGAAAGGCTCTTACTTCTTTGGAATACTTGGCGGAGAACCTCTGATGTACAAAGGTCTGCTGGATGTGTTGGAGAAACACCCCGATTGCTACTTTCAACTATTCACCAATGGAACTTTGCTGACTGAAGAGATCGCTATGCGTCTCAAAAAAGCTGGCAATATAACCCCGCTCATCAGCATCGAAGGACTGGAAGAGGAGAGCGATATCCGCCGCGGAAAGGACGATGTATTCGAACGGACTCTTGCGGGTGTTCGTGCATGCCGGAAAGCGAAATTAATATTCGGCGCAGCGGCCAGTATATGCAAAAGTAATTATGACGATCTGGTAAACCGCAACTATATTGACTTATTGGCTAAAGAAGGTGCTCACTATCTCTGGTACTACATCTATCGACCGGTAGGTGCAGATCCGCACGTGGAGAATGCCCTGGATAAAGAGCAGATTCTGCAATTTCGTCGCTTTGTGGTAGATCAACGAAAGGATGCACCACTATTTATCATCGAAACTTATTGGGATGACAAAGGAAATGCCCTTTGTCCGGCTGCCACAGGCATGAGTCATCATATATCCCCATCGGGTGCGCTGGAATTTTGTCCCCCTATACAGCTGGCAAAAGATTTTATCAATGCTGATGCTTCCAACCTGGCTCAACTATTTGAAGATTCATCCTTTCTGGCGGATTTTCGCAAGATGACCGCCGAGACTTCAAGAGGGTGCATCCTGCTGGAGAATCCACAGAAACTGGTTCAATTTCTTGAACAACATCAGGCTGTGGATACAACGAGCCGCGGCACTGCACTGGAAGAATTAAAAATGATGACCCCGCGGGCTGGTCATCATATGGTAGGAGAGGAAATACCCGAAAAGAATGTTTTTTATAAACTGGCAAAGAAAAAATACTTCTTTGGCTTTGGAGCTTACGGCTAATTGAATTGAATAGTATGGGAAATAGGAAGATACATGTCGTACCTGATACGTATATAAAGCGGACCAATCTGCGTTCGCTGATTCGTGCTTTTGTCAATAACCAGGCACTCATCCCTCCTTTGTCGATAGAAGAACTGTCTGACTTGTCTGACAGGATGATTAAAGAGCACGCTCTCGACTCAATGATCAAAGGGTGGATGATGGTTGAAATCAACAACCATGTATGGATGGATACAGTCGCCTCCGTTCCTTATGATAAACGTATCTTGCTGCTTCCAAAATGTCTGAGCAACTCAACCGGATGCGAGGCGGAGATCGATGATCTGGGTCTGCTCTGTCATAAATGCAACCGTTGCTCCATTCCTGATTTGCAGGATAAAGCAGAGAGCCTTGGCATGATGAGTCTGGTAGCTGAAGGTTTTACCACGGTGGTCGGATTGATAGAAAATAGGGTGGTGGATGTCGTCATTGGTGTCGGATGCCTTGAGTCTCTGGAAAAAGCATTTCCTCTACTTATCAATAATGCTGTTCCGGGACTTGCCATTCCGCTGAATATGGATGGCTGCAAGGATACGGAGGTAGATTACCACTATGTCAGCGAGATGATGAGTATGCAATCTGACACTGAAATTACTTTGTTGGACTACAATCACATAAAGTCAACTATTGGCGAATGGTTTGCAACTGACAATTTGACCCGGTTGCTTTCTCCGGCGTTGGATCAGACATCACATATTGCCATTGATTGGCTTGGAGGTGAGGGGAAGCGATGGCGTCCTTACTTGCTTGCGGCAACTTATCAGGCACTGAGCCATGACACGACGCTTCCGGAGAAGATTCAATGGGCGGCTGTTGCTGTAGAATGCTTCCATAAAGCATCGCTGGTACACGATGACATTCAGGACAACGACTCCGAGCGTTACGGCAAACAGACTGTAAATAGTGCCTATGGAATTCCGGTAGCCATCAACGTGGGCGACCTGCTCTTAGGTGAAGGATACCGTCTTTTGGTAGCAACCGAAATAATAGAATTGATAAGAGTAGCCTCCGAAGCACATCTCTCCCTCTGTAAAGGGCAGGGTATGGAGCTGGAATGGAGCCTTTCTCCGTCTCCTCTGACCATGAATTTTGTGATTGAGATCTTCTGTAACAAGACTGTTCCCGCCTTCGATGTATCTCTTATAATGGGTGTAATCTGTGCTGGTGATGACCAAACGCTTCGAAACGTGCTGCATACGTATTCCCGCGCTTTGGGTATCGCATATCAACTGTTGGACGATATAGAAGATTTTAAAACGGATGCTCCCATAGAGCTGCGTCCTTCCTCTGTGCTGGCAGCACTTTGCGAGCAATCCACAGATCCGGCATTCATTGAGCCACTCTTACATACGGGAGATCTGAAAGCTTACTTATCCCTTCCTGAAAACAAACCTCTCCTGCAAACAGCTATCAGTCGCGTGGAGCAAATGGCTGACGACTACCGCAAACAGACATTAAATGCTTTGCAGAATCTATCCAATATCGAATTGAAACGACTGCTTTTCAGAGT
>DATCIB010000189.1:0-10220 GCA_036508045.1 Bacteroidales bacterium | reverse complement strand
TGAAGTTGTAGAAGTCGCTTCCTCCAAAGCTTCCAACTATAATTACATCCCGAAAGATTATTCAATCCCGACCGATGCGGATTATTTCCATATCACGACCAACAATACAATCTTTGGTACAGAACTCCATACTGACATCGATTCTCCGGTTCCATTGATCGCTGACATGTCGTCAGATATTTTCTCTCGTCCTGTTGACGTGTCTAAATATGCGATGATCTATGGTGGTGCTCAGAAGAATCTGGCTCCTGCCGGTGTTACTTTTGTGATTGTCAAAGATGAACTGCTTGGCAAAGTATCCCGTGCTATTCCTACGATGCTGGATTACCGTACGCATATCAAAGAAGATTCCATGTTTAACACTCCTCCTGTATTGCCTATCTTTACCGCTTGCGAGACGTTGCGTTGGTTGAAATCTCTCGGTGGATTGAAAGAAATGCAAAAATTAAATCAGGCGAAAGCTGACTTGCTTTATGGTGAGATTGAACGTAACAAATTGTTCAAGGGAACTGCAGCAGTTGAAGATCGCTCACTGATGAATATCTGCTTTGTGATGAACGAACAATATCAGGAATTGGAATCTGAATTCCAGGCATTTGCTTCCTCCAAAGGTATGGTTGGCCTCAAAGGACACCGTTCAGTAGGTGGATTCCGCGCATCTTGCTACAATGCTCTTCCTATCGAAAGCGTGCAAGCTTTGGTAGATTGCATGAGAGAATTCGAACAGAAATATTAATAGGGAATCTAATTCATACGAAATGAAAGTATTAGTAGCAACCGATAAACCTTTTGCTAAAGTAGCGGTGGATGGTATTCGCAGTACCGTTGAGAAAGCTGGCTTTACACTGGCTTTGTTGGAGAAATATACAGAAAAGAAGCAATTGCTGGATGCAGTTGCTGATGCTGACGCGATAATCGTGCGCAGTGATATCATTGATGCAGAAGTGATCGAAGCTGCCAAACAGCTGAAGATTGTGGTGCGTGCCGGTGCAGGGTTTGATAATATCGACCTGGATGCCGCTACAAAGAATAATGTGTGTGTGATGAATACGCCGGGACAAAACTCCAATGCTGTTGCCGAACTGGCATTTGGTATGATGGTGTATGCTTTCCGCAACTTCTTTAACGGTACTTCCGGAGCGGAGTTGATGGGTAAGAAGCTGGGTATTCATGCTTTTGGCAATGTAGGTCGCAATGTGGCCCGTGTTGCTAAAGGATTTGGTATGGAGGTGTATGCATTTGATGCATATTGTCCGGCAGAAGCAATCGCTGCAGCAGGTGTCACTCCGTTGAAATCGGCCGAAGAACTGTATGCAACCTGCCAGGTGATTTCACTTCACATCCCTGCCACTGCTGAAACGAAGAAGTCCATCAATTATGAGCTTCTCAACAAGATGCCTAAGAATGCGCTGCTGGTTAACACCGCCCGCAAGGAAGTCATCGATGAAGAGCAAATGCTTCAGTTGATGAAGGATCGTGCAGACTTTAAGTATGTGACAGATATCGAACCTTCCATGAAAGAGGCTTTTGCTGCTTTGGAAGGACGCTATTTCACCACTCCTAAGAAGATGGGTGCGCAGACTTCCGAGGCGAATATCAATGCAGGTCTGGCTGCTGCCGAACAAATCGTTGACTTTATCGTGAACGGTAATACCCGGTTTAAAGTAAATAATTAATTGACTATGTAATACAAGACAGTGCGGATAATCAGAATGCTTGTCCGCACTGTTTGTTTTACTACCTATAACTGTAAACATGGCAAGAATAAAACCATTCAAAGGAATCCGTCCGCTCAAAGGATTGGTGGAAGAGGTCGAATCAAGACCTTACGATGTATTAAGTTCGGAAGAGGCCCGTGCGGAAGCAATGGGAAATGAGAAATCATTGTATCACATCATCAAACCGGAAATAGATTTTCCTGTTGGTACCGACGAACATGACGAATTAGTTTACCTGAAAGCTGTTGAAAACTTTAATAAGTTTCAACAAAAGGGCTGGCTGTTGCAAGATGAGGAGGAACGCTATTATGTGTATGCACAAACGATGAATGGAAAGACGCAATATGGTCTGGTGGTATGTGCCTCTGTGGACGATTATCTGAAAGGTGTCATCAAGAAACATGAGTTGACCCGTCGTGACAAAGAGGAAGACCGTATGAAACATGTACGTGTCAACAATGCGAACATCGAACCGGTATTCTTTGCTTATCCCGACAATCAAGAGATCCATAAAATCGTATCGGTATATACTGCCGGCAAACCTGAATATGAGTTCACAGCTCCGGGTGATGGTTTTGGTCATCAGTTTTGGTTGATAACCGGAAAAGAGGATATTGCCCGCATCACCGAACTCTTTGCTGCAATGCCTGCCATGTACATCGCCGATGGACATCACCGCTCTGCGGCTGCTGCTCTGGTAGGTGCAGAGAAGGCCCGTCAGAATCCGAATCATACAGGCAATGAGGAATATAACTTCTTTATGGCTGTTTGTTTTCCGGCTTCTCAGCTGACTATCATTGATTACAACCGTGTGGTGAAAGATCTCAATGGATTGACTGCTTCCCAACTGATCGATGCTCTAAAGAAGAACTTCGTGGTGGAGAAGAAAGGAACTGAGATCTACAAACCGGTAGCTTTGCATAACTTTGCACTTTATCTGGAAGGCGAATGGTACAGTCTGACAGCGAAGCCGGGCACATACGATGACAACGACCCAATCGGTGTGCTGGATGTGACCATCTCTTCCAATCTGATCCTGGATGAGATCCTTGGTATCAAAGACCTGCGCTCTGACAAACGGATTGACTTCGTAGGAGGTATCCGCGGACTGGGCGAACTGTCAAAACGGGTGGACAGTGGCGAGATGAAAGTGGCTCTTGCGCTTTATCCTGTTTCTATGACCCAGCTGATGAATATTGCCGATTCAGGTAATATCATGCCTCCAAAGACGACTTGGTTCGAACCGAAACTTCGTTCCGGACTTGTCATTCATAAATTGGTATAAAATAAGAAGAAATGCGTAACTTAGACGCAGGTTCCTTTGGAACCTGCGTTTTTTTTGTATTTTTGCACCATGGAGCTGGATGATACATACAAGACGCTGCAAGAAATCAGCGAGGCTGTCTATACCGAGAAGCGGAGCAAGTTTCTGGCTTTTGCAATGCCGGTTGAAACGGCAGAAGAGGTGAAAGAGCTTGTGGCACAGTATGCAAAGAAGTATTATGATGCCCGTCATGTGTGTTATGCTTATATGCTCGGTCACGAACGAAAGGAGTTTCGCGCCAATGACAATGGAGAGCCTTCCGGCACTGCCGGCAGACCGATACTGGGAGCCATCAACTCACACGAACTGACGAATGTACTGATTGTAGTGATCCGCTATTTCGGAGGCATCAAGTTAGGCACCGGTGGTCTGGTAGTTGCGTATAAAGAGGCGGCGCATGAGGCTATTGCCTGTGGTGTGATCATAGAGAAACTGGTGGAAGAGGACGTGCATGTCATTTTTGAATATCCGTATCTCAATCCGATCATGCGGATTGTCAAGGAAGAGAATCCGACAGTTGTCTCCCAAACTTTCGACAATGATTGTGAGATGGTATTGCGGATACGGAAAAGTGAAATGGAAAAGCTCCGCAACCGATTACTGAAAGTGGACTCCGCGAGGATTCCGGAGGAAGATAATTTATAGAACTATTATACCTTTCCAGGCGTGCAACTGGCTATCTTGTTTCAGGAATATTTCTTCGGAAATCTGAACAGGATGGCCAGTACTGCGCAGATACCCATCAGAAAAGGATGCATAAGAAAAATAGGAGTGGACTGAGAGCCAGAAAGCCTCTCACTTTTCTTTTTTCTTCAGGAAAGGTAAAAAGTCAAGCCATGTGTTGAAGTCTCGTTTATAAACGATACCTAGTCCCTGTGTATTCTGACCGTTTTTCAGATAATACTTTTCATTCGCCTTATTATAAGCTTTCAGTCTGAAGCTACCTGTACGAGTCAGTTTATATTCAAAGTCAAAGTCCCCGACAAAAGAAGAGTTGTTGAGCACATTGTCGCGATATCCAAAGTTACCATTGAAAAGAAGCCGGTTGTTGAGTAGCTGGCTGGAAAGAGCTAATTGCATATCCACATCCGTAAAGTTCATGTCTGAGGTACGTAAATTTGCACCCACATTCCAGTTATCGGCCAGTACGCCGGATAGCGCGGTGTTGAGCAATCCCGATATCGTAGAAGAAGCGCCGCTGACCAGTTCGCTGCTCTTTTGAGTAGCACTCAGATAATCGGGGGTGTAAAACTTATTGAATACCAGCAGATATAACATCTGCCGATTCATCATATCTTCACTACTGATAATATTAAGTACCCTACGCTGCACATCTTGATCCGCATTGGGAAGCTCCAATCCGAATGATATATTAGGTTGTTGAAGATTTCCGTTGATATTCAAAAGGCAATTCACTCGAGTAGTGCTTGACGTTTCTGTGAGAAAACTATCATCCAGATCCCCCAAATATGCATTCAAAGAATAGTAAGCCGTAATACCCAGATCGGCTGCCATTGGCGAACCGTTAAAAGAGACCGAACTGCCTTCCTGCAACCTAAAACGTTTTTCAGTCGCTCCCAGGAACGAATAGTTATAAACTCCATAGTCTATAGAGTATTTGCCGAATATTTTCGGTTCGTTTTCCGTGCTCTTGTACTCAATCCTAATATTTCCGCTTCCATTGGTCTGGATAATATCATTTGTCTCTTCATCCATAATCACGTCCATTGTCATATTGGGAGTCGCGTTGATTTGCATCACAAGATTGATATCGGTCTTGATATCACTCTCATTGGTTGATTTTTCTGATGGAGTGTTCCATAGAAACTTCTCTTCCCGGCCATTTTTCTGGTCATTGATGAAATTAATAAATGAATACTCAGACGCTTCCCCCGAATTGTCCAGAGATAGATTGAAGTTTGATTCGTTCGTTGTCATATCCACATATACATCCAATAATCCGGGACTTCCATTCAGTGTCACAGATCCAGTGCCACGCACTCTTCCCCAAAAGGGAAGATCGGCATTACGATGTGTGTCATAGACGAGCATGTTGTCTGCACGTACACTGAGACTGTAATTCATATCCTTGAAATGCGAATGTGCAAGATAGCCATTCACCAAAGCCTGATTACCATCTAGATCCTTGGCTCTGATATTCTTAAAAGAAATACGTTCAGGAGTAAGAGTAATACTGTCGTTGAACGAATACACAGTGTTCAGAATGCGTATTCCGATTCTCCCATCATTAACCATCGCTTTTCCTTCCACATTCAGTGTTTTGAAATGACCGAATAATCTCGCGTTTCCGGTAATCCTTCCTGAAAGTTCCGAGAAGAGCAACTCTGTAAAAGGATAGATGAATCCGGCCTTCAAAGCATTAGATTTAAAAGATATATCGATGGAATCACGGGTAGGGAAGATGTATCCAAGTGCATACGATTGAGTGGAATCACGGATGATACCATCCAATAAGATTCCCTGTATGCTGTCATTCCAAGATCCTTTTACATCCAGATCACCTACCGGAAAGTTGTTAAAGGCAAAAGACTTAACATCCAGACGGGCATTCATCTTTGGTTTGGCAAATGCTTCACTGATGGTAGCCTCGCCAGTTGCAAGACCTCCGAATCCCAATTTCCCTAAGTTGAAGATTGCAAAGATATAGCCAAGGTTCATATCTTTTAATTCCAACTTCAAAGAATCTTCCGGAAATTTAGACAGATCTCCATCCAGTCGTATGAACTGATCTTTCTTATGAACCGAAAATCTTGAGACATTCACTTTGTTTTTACTGATAGCTATTTGTGCAGGATCAACAATCCAAAGCGTGTCATTCAGAATCATCTCAGTAGGGAGAATGCTGATGAAAATATCCGGTTGTGTAGCACCCAAACTCTTTTCTTTAATTTCTGCATTAAACTTGATGTCACCGCTATAGGTCTTTTCCGAAGAGTTTCCCCAAAGAAGACGGACTCCCAGATTATCTTTCTGCGAGAGCGCACTAAGATAAAAATTAGTAAATAGTCCCTTCTTATTCTGTGAAGTTGCGCGAACTTCAACTTGAAGCTGATCGTTGGTCAGATTTTTTGCGGTAACAGAAGCATCAGATAACTCCTTCTTGTTTATCAAAAGCGAAGGAGAATACAGGTTGAGTGAGATATTGTTTTCTGCCTCGTTGTACTTTCCATTCAATTCACCAGGCTTGAGAATAGTGAGTGGTAAATTGAAAATGGAGGTAAGCTCTTCTGTATTGTTCAAGTCGAATTGAAATTCAAAAGAGTTTATCTCAGTGCTTTTTACGGGCATTTGAAGTGCCGGATAGTAATGTGAAAGTGTGTTCTCTAAGCTTGCTTTCAGCGAACTGAAAGAGTATTGACCTTGGATCAAACCGTTCAGATATTTTGAATGAATGGCGATTTTCGAATTCCTATTCTCCCGCTGCGAATTGATAACCAGAGAGTCCATCTTGAATTTCTCTGTTCCTTTCTGATAATTGATATTCATTATTCGAAGCAGGCCATCCATGTTGTCCGCTGAGTTACCGGTAAAGTTTGAATGAACATAAAAAGAGAGATGTTCTTCTTTCTCACTTTTTGTCAGATGTAATGGATTCATATCCAGTTGATCCAACCAGGCGTCAAAGAAGAAACGATGTGGCTGAGCTTGAAGATCCACCGTTCCATTCAAATAGAATTGGACATGGGGGTCAACGAGACGATACAATCCATCAAAACCTTTTCCATCAAAGTTGCCTTCAAAGACCATTTCTTTATAGGTGTACTTCTTATATTCAAAATCATTTAAAGTAGCAGAAATGTTCCCGGAAGGTATTACTCCCTCTTGCTGAACCAGATTGAAATCTATTTTCAGAGTTGCTGTCCCGAAAGGATTTTCCGGAAGAGTCAGTTTATCAAGTTGTAGTTTCAGAGCACTCACTCTACCGGAATAGTGCATTCTATTACCCTGTATCTGACGTTTGATAGTCAGATCAGTCTGAATAGTTCCGATATTGGAATGCAGTTTCCCATAAGCTACGATTTCGGGGAAATATCCCGATATCGTTCCATTGAAGTTCAAAGTTCCCAATCCATCCATCCAGGATGGTAATTCTGTGGCGGAGTTCGTAACACTTCGCGCTATCTTTCTTAGATTCTCTACATTTACTTCACATTTGTCAAGTTGACCGTATATATGCGGTTTATTGGTCCCGGAGATATCGAGAAGGTTTCCGTTTCCGGCAAGAGTCACTCCATTATCCATATTTATCCGGATGTGCTCAAAGACAATATTGTTGGGAGTACCTTGAATCTTCGCCTTTAATATCATTCTTTCATTTATTCCTGAGAATGCAGGAACAAAGGCGCTGAGATCTTTCAAATCGACAGAGGAAGAGAGATTGCACTCAAACGTAGCTTTCGGTGATTTGTATTTAAAAGTGCCGATGGAGTCATATTCCGCTGTCAGAGTATCTGCGGATAAGTAACTATCAGGCAGCTTCATGTAAAAATCGTCTACATGCAAATTTGTTGAGTTTGCTTTTAACTTGAAGGTAAGCTGTTTTAATGCAAACCCGGATTGTTCTTCAAAGGAAAGACGGTTACATTGGATATTCAACGAATCCGTTTGCAACACCCGCATGGAGAAGGATGAATACAGATTGCTTACCTCAAGATGGTGGGTGTTGAACTTGCCGGGAGTCTCATCCTCCGACAATACATCAAAAGAGATCTTTCCTCTTCGCAGTAATACAGACTTGAAAGCCAATTGCAGATTCTTCGGTTGCGCTGATTTATCTTTACTTTTGAAGCGGTCGATGATGTATTGGATGTTCAGTGGGGTATCAAGTGAGTCTTTGGAAAGCCGGATATCAAAACCAAAAAGCCGGATGGTCTTGAAAGACAACTTCTTTTCGAATAAAGGAAGCAACTCCACACCTACAGAGATTCGGTTTGCAACAAGTAAGGTGTCATCTTCCTGGTTTTGCACTGTAACTCCTGAGAGTGTTATCTTATCGAACAACTCAAAGTTAACGTTTTCAATGGTGGAAGGAGAATCCAGAATCTCAGATAGATAAACAGCAGCACGGGGTGCTAGTTTTTGCTGAACTGCATCCAAAGAGAGGGTGATCTTCAAGCTGACGTACATCAGAATCAAGAAGAACGTCAGAATCCAGAAGGCTATTTTTACTTTTCTGATATGCTTATTCCATTTATATTCTGAACAAAAGTAGCTAATTTTGTTGGAAGAGGAGGTAATGGGATTACAAAATAATACTAACTTTGCAGAACAGAAACCATAAACTGACCATAAAAATGAATAAAGCACTCAAATTGACAGTATTACTACTGTTCACATCTACTATTACTATGATGGCACAGAATAACCTACACGAAATATGGCCCGGCAAAGTACCGGGTGAAACCAAAGCAAAAGCTGCACCGGTATTTAGTCCTGAATCAACAGATGGCGTCACACGAATCACAGAAGTTACTAATCCGGGATATGTAAAGATAGTACCGACTGTTGCTTCCAACAAAGAAGCGGTGGTGGTTTGCCCGGGGGGTGCTTATTCAATATTGTCATGGGTAAAAGAAGGTACTGATATTGGTGAGTGGCTTGCCGGACAAGGGTTCACTGCCTATGTACTTCAATACCGTGTGCCCGGTAAGAAAGAAGGAGCCTTGCAGGATGCTCAACGCATGATCCGTCTGGTCCGTGCCGATAAGTTTGCCAAAGTGGGTATCATGGGATTCTCAGCCGGAGCGAGCCTGTCTGAGCGCGCTTCCACTCGCTTTACCGAGAACCTGTATGACGCAGTGGATAAAGCCGATTCGCTTTCTTGTCGTCCTGATTTTACCCTGCTGATTTATCCGGCTTATATGGATGAGGGAGCAAACAAAACGCTGACTCCCGAACTGACCGTTACTTCCAACACGCCTCCTACATTTATTTTCCAGACCGCAGATGATCCATACGGTAACAGCGCATTGGTCATCGCCGGAGCATTGCGTAATCAAAAGGTCCCTGTCGAACTGCATTTTCTTCCTCAGGGAGGCCATGGATATGGTCTCCGTAAAGATATGAGAGCCGGTGTTGAGTGGCCTAAACTTGCTGAACAATGGCTGAAGAACCATAAGAATTGATCAATAAAACAAATTCAGATACATAATGGAACGATTAACTAGAAGTTTATTTGAGACTCCGGTATATCCGGAACGTATATTACAGATCGGAGAGGGTAACTTTCTCCGCGCTTTTGTCTGCTGGATGGTGCAGGAGATGAATGAAAAAGCGGATTTTAAGAGTAGCATAGTTGTGACTCAGCCACTTTCACAGGGGATGGTGCCTCAGTTGAATGAGCAGGACGGCCTTTATACCCTCGTACTCAAAGGCCTCGATAAAGGTAAACCTGTGCGCATCATAAAACGAATAGAATGTATTTCCAGAGGCATAAACCCATTTGAACATAATGATGAGTTCATGCAACTGGCATGTAGTCCGGATATGCGTTTTGTAATTTCCAATACAACAGAGGCCGGCATTGCTTTTGATACGGAGGCAAAAGAGACTGAATGCCCGCCTCAAAACTTTCCGGCACGTATGACCAAGTTCTTGTACCATCGTTTTGAAGCATTCAAAGGAGCGGCAGACAAAGGACTGATTTTTATTCCCTGCGAACTGATTGAGCAGAATGGGGATCATCTGAAAGAACACATGTTGCATTATGCACAACTGTGGCACTATCCGGCTTCCTTTGTGGAGTGGATGAACAGTGCTTGTGCATTTGCCAATACACTGGTCGATCGTATCGTACCGGGATATCCGAGAGATACCATTGCGGAGATTACTGAAGAAGTGCAGTATGAAGATAAGATGGTCGTTGAGGGTGAGATCTTTCACTTGTGGGTAATCGAGGCTCCGGCTTGGGTGGAGCAAGAACTTCCTACTTCCAAAGCGGGTCTCAATGTGCTGTTTGTTCCTTCTATCAAGCCGTATCGTGATCGTAAAGTTACTTTGCTCAATGGACCGCACACTGTACTTTCGCCGGTGGCTTATCTGGCCGGACTCAATACCGTGCGTGAAGCGTGCGAGGATGCGGTGGTGGGCAAATATGTACGTAAGGCAATGTACGACGAACTGATCCCGACGCTTGATCTCTCCAAAGAGGAGCTGAC
>DATCIB010000188.1:0-3238 GCA_036508045.1 Bacteroidales bacterium | reverse complement strand
AGCTGCTTTTCCCCTTCTTGCTGAGAAGAAAACCGTCCTTTCGAAGCCGAGAATGTGGTGTCACGATAGACCGTTTTCAGTTCCCAATAAGGCTCAGGCTTGAAGTTCTCAATCTCCAGCTGTCGGTTGACTATCAGTGCTAAAGTAGGAGTCTGAACCCTTCCGACAGATAGTATCTGTCTGTTTTGTCCATATTTGAGCGTGTAGAGTCGCGTTGCATTCATCCCCAGCGTCCAGTCACCGATAGCCCGTGATAACCCTGCCTCATAGAGCCGGTCAAACTCGCTCTGCGATTTCAGGTTATTAAATCCCTCGCGGATTGCCTCTTCCGTTAAGGAAGAGATCCAGAGCCGCATTACCGGACATTTACACTTGCTTTTTTGCTGTACCCAGCGCTGTATCAGTTCCCCTTCCTGTCCGGCATCACCACAGTTTATGACCATGTCTGCGCTTTTGACCAGTTGTTCGATTACTTTAAATTGTTTCTTTATTCCATCATTTTCAATTAGTTTGATGCCAAATCGTTCCGGAATCATGGGAAGCACAGAGATGGACCAGCGTTTCCATTCCGCATCATATTCTCCCGGTTCTTTGAGTGTACATAGATGTCCGAATGTCCAGGTTACCTGATATCCATTTCCTTCTATATACCCATCTTTCCGGTTTCTAGCCCCAAGTATCTCCGCGATTTCCTTGGCCACACTTGGTTTTTCTGCGATGCAAACTTTCATATTATGACTGCTCTTCTCTCTGATTAAAAAATGATACGAAGTGCAAAAATAGTCCGAAATAGCTTCATGACCAAGAGTAACAGCTTCTTATTTCTGTATGACGACAAATCAGACATACTGATAGACCGTAAAGGAAGTATTTATATTTTATGAATGAAACCAGACAGAGTCTGAAATGGGATGGACGATGTGCTCCCAACGACGGCTTTTAGTGAAAAGTCATGAGGAAGATAAAAGTATAAATGCCTATATTACAATAAAAAAAGCGAATTAATAGCCGAATAATCAAAATAACAACCTACTTTTGTGGTGAATTATAATTACGAAGATAGATGCCTAGCCTTTTCATTGATAAATTGAAGTATTCCATCAATTCCGATGGCGCTTCTGTGTGTGTAGCCCGTCAAAACAGATTCGTTTCCGGATTTGTAGTGATTCCTTCCGTTGTTACTTATAAAGAAAAAGAATATACCGTTTCCTCAATTGCCATTTCTGCTTTTGACGGATGTCAGGATCTTACCTCTATAACACTCCCTTCAAGTATCCTTACAATTGGTGACTGGGCCTTTGCAGGCTGTATTTCTTTGCTGCAGATTGTGGTTGATGAAGATCACCCATTCTTCACAGTGAAGAATGGGGCTTTATTTGACAAAGAGGTACATAGACTCATAGCATATCCTTCCGGAAGAGATGGGAAATACTATTCTATTCCGGAAAGTGTTACAACAATTGGAGTGGCAGCCTTTGACTCTTGCGATAATATTGCTTCAATCATTTTACCGAATGGACTCACAACCATAGAGAATCATGCTTTTGGTGGATGCTACCGTTTGTACGATATAGTTCTTCCCCCCAATCTTATTTCTATTGGTAAATATGCTTTTTACCGTTGCTGTTCGTTGCGTTCGGTAGTTATTCCTTCAGGTGTTTCGCTCGTGGATAATTATACCTTCAGAGAATGTGACAATCTATCTTCTGTTACCATTCCTGAGAGTGTCACAGAGATTGGTAACAATGCTTTTGACAGTTGCGTAAATCTAAGAGAATTTCATATCCGACATACAGTCCCCACCGAACTATTCCGATATAGTTATCTAGGCGGTTTAAATCGTCCTTTCTGTACCTTGTATGTTCCGATGGGTACTAAAGAAGACTATATTCAGTCACCCCTTTGGTCACGTTTTACCAGAATCAGGGAAGAAGAAGCAGAAGAAAATGAGACTCAGATAGCTTATTCAGATACTCAAGTCATCTGAAAAGTCAGAAACGATTAGTGCTTTTTCAGTCCTGCGGCGTGTGTATTGCAGGATCTTTCATTGAGTATCCTTCCCTCCTGAAATTCCCAGGTAATACAATTTAAACCTCCTCCGTAGCTTGCCAATTCGGCGCAATCTACCTTCACTATAGATGGATCCAGAGATTGGTAGGCCTTTGCAAGAGTTTCGCAAGCTAGTTTGTCCTGCAATTCGTTTCCATATTGTGGCACAAACAAACAATCGCCAAATATCAAAAAGTTTGTGTAATTACCAAATGAGCTTGATATCTTTTCCCTTTCTTCATTTCTTGGAATGATGTTTGTTAGTCGTGTTACATTGTAATACTTACTCATATACTCCGCCACCTGATTCAAATACTCCGCATCCTCCTCATATTTCATTCTTGAAATAGATTTTCCGTCCTGAACATACGTATCAGGCAAGGCAGAGACAATCACAGATCTGGAATCCACAAAGCGCACAATTCCATCCACATGTCCGGTATGACCGGATGGCTTCGGTTCGATGAAATGAATCTTATTAAGACCAAACAAACTGAGATATCCCTGTGCCTCTTTGATTCCCCAGGTGGGGTTTTCCTCAAAGAATCGGGTGGAAATGACAGCATCCCCTTTCTCATTAAACACGCAATTGCCACCATCCAGTATGAGATCGGAATGGCAAAGCACAATAGGTGAATATGACTTATCTAATGTTACACCTGATAGAAGCGACGCGCAAAGGTAAGGTAACTCATTACCAATGCGATCTAGTATTTCAGTAGTCTTCTCTTCTCCGGTATGGAAATAGGAGGGGTTGTATCTGAACTTCAAGGACTGGTCACGAAATAGTATCGGCGCATAATCGCGTATCCGGATATTCGGGACTTCCTTCTCTCTGATGAACCAATAAACATTATTATCCTGAAAATAGTATGTATCCGGAGTCTCAGAATTATTTTTTTGACTTTCCCTGTCAGAGGCAATCCCCTCAGTCAACCGAAAGATCTGATTTTTACTGCCAATGATTATTATTTTATCCTGAATGTACTCTTTGAGCAAAGAGATAAACACTTCATAGAAATTGAAGAGTTTTATTTTTGCGGTGTCAGGGAGTACTAACACCAACATTCTTTTATTAGTCAATGATTCCATAACTAATAGCAATTAAACATATTTTTGAACAACTGTAACGGCAAAGATAACTAATAATATGATTCTCTCAAGATAAGACAACATTTATTTCTTCTAA
>DATCIB010000187.1:0-8646 GCA_036508045.1 Bacteroidales bacterium | reverse complement strand
AATCTTGTTTCTCAATTGAATAGCTTCTCTGCTGGAAGGATAGAGCAAGGCACCCTCTTTACAGATATCATAAAGTTGCCTGTATTCCTCGGGGGCTGTTTCTCCAAAAAAGAAATTATTACTGAGTTCAATATAGGCATTCATTACAGAAGGACAATCCTTGTTATTGTCTATCAATGATTTCAACAGAGCCTTGTAGATGGAATTTTGCGTATATGCCTTTACTCTTATCAACCGGTTGAGATCCATTTTTAGTAACGCATCTTTCTTGCCCTGAGCCGCATAAAGCTTCAGATTCTCCTGATAGGAGCGGAGAGCCATTGCTCCGAAGTCCAACTCACTCTTGTCCGTAATTATCAGATTGACAAACATTTCACGAGGGATCAGATAAGAGCCATCGTTCATTACTGTTTGTTTGTAATTCTTAGAAAATGAGTTGACACATCGGGAAGAGATCGTAATTAATCTGTCGTTCAAGTAGCTGAAGAGTGAACCGGAACTGTCATTTTCGATTTCTTCGAGCAAGGGGAGCCACGGAGTAAGCGAAGCACCGGCAAGTACATCCTTTGCTTCCACTGAAGCCTTCAAGTGTAGCATGATACGTTGTGCAAAGTTGCTTGCCGACCATTCATCTATATTGTCAGGAGCGACTCCCGCCATGTCAGTGCGTTTGCTGATTGTATAGGAGTCGTTATTGAAGTAAGTGAAGTAGGCATCTGCGAGTAAAGAGTGAACCAATGCCTTGGCCTCAGGAGATTCACATCTCGAAGCAAAGGCCTCCAGTTCATCAAATACCTCATCATTTTTGTCGTTCTCTTTGGTCAAGATCGCTTTCATCTGAAAGATCTTTGCCTTGATCTGCTGGACGGTGTTCTTTTCCTGCACTGCCTTGTTGAAGATGCTATCTACACAGCTCTTCATACTCTCCGGGAGACCTTCTTTTTCATAGCTCACAGCTCTTTTCCACAAGGAGTCGTATGAATCGGCGACAAGTTGGGGCACTGCTTTATAAGCAGAAGCAAACCAGAAGGTGCTTCCAAGCACAGCCACCATTAGAATAAACAGCGCTTTCTTTTTCATCAGTCCTACGATTAGAATGTAGTGCAAATGTAACTCTTTTCTTCCTATTCAACGGTAAATATGAAGCAAAAAGCGTTAAGAGAAAAATGAGAAGAGTCTGCTATTACAATTTCTGCTCATCCTCCGGGGGAGAAAACTCATCGAGATGATTGTCCCACAGATAGTGATTGGTCTCCTTAGCCACCACATTTGACAAGAGAATCACAGCAATAAGATTAGGAATAGCCATCAATGCATTCATACAGTCCGCGATATTCCACACCAGCGTCAGGTTCATCACAGCTCCGACATACGTTGCGATGACCCAGAGAATCCGATATCCTTTGATCCAATGCTTTCCTCCCAGATACTCCACAGCCTTCTCACCATAGTATCCCCAACCCAGAATCGTAGAAAAAGTAAAAGTAGCAAGTCCGACAGTCAATACAAACATACCAACCACCGGGATCTTGGCAAAAGCCATTTTGGTTAGTGTGGCACCATTGGTATAGTCCAGATCTGGATAAGCGATGATTGTACTTACCAATACCAGTCCGGTAAGTGCGCAGATGATCACCGTGTCCCAAAAGGTACCGGTTGACGAGACCAATGCCTGACGTACCGGGTTGCGCGTTTTTGCCGCAGCTGCAACGATTGGTGCAGATCCCATTCCAGATTCGTTGGAGAAGAGTCCACGGGCAATACCAAAGCGAGCCGCCATCATCACTGTCGAACCGACAAATCCGGCACCCGCCGCTCTCGGAGAGAAAGCAGAGTTTATGATCAGAGCAAAAGCATCGTTCAGATAACGGAAATTGATACAAAGAATGATAAGACAACCCACAATGTAAAAGATGGCCATGAATGGCACTAACGCCGAACTAACCCGGGCGATTCCTTTCACCCCATAAAGTATAACCAAAGCAACCAATGCAGCCATTACAATACCACTCCATTGAGTCGGTACATTGATCGTTTCCTTCAGTAGCATAGAAAGGGAATTGGCCTGTACGGAGTTACCGATACCAAATGCCGCGATAGCTGTGAAGATGCAAAACAGAACTGCCATCCACTTCATCTTCAATCCGCGTTCCAACGCGTACATTGGTCCTCCGAGCATCTCACCATTGGATGTTTTTACCCGATATTTGATTGCCAGCAATCCTTCGGAATATTTAGTCGCAATACCAAACACACCCGTCAGCCAGCACCAAAGTACAGCACCCGGTCCGCCAAGTGCAATTGCAGTACCCACTCCGATAATATTGCCCGTTCCGATAGTAGCTGCCAACGCAGTAGCCAGTGATCCAAACTGACTCACGTCTCCTTGAGAACCCTTATCACTGGTTATAGAAAGTTTGATACCCGTAAATATCTTACGTTGGGGGAATTTAAGCCGAATTGTTAAGTACAAATGAGTACCCAACAGTAAGATAATCATTGGCCATCCCCACAGAAAGCCACTAAAGTTTGAGAAGAATGTGTTAATCGTTTCCATTATGGTATTGAATTTGTTTAGTTGAATATCTTCTGTTTTTGAGAAGAGGATTGTTCATAATTATTTCTTGAGATCTTTTAATAATGATTCCACAGCAGCTTTAAGCTGGTGATCTTCCCCTCTTAGTTGAGAAGCTGGATCATTATAGACTTCAATATCCGGTTTCAGAATCTGATTTTCCAGATAATTCCCCTTCATATCCTTGACAGCCACCTCAGGTATACCAAACACCAGACTTGGATCAATCTGCCGTTCCCACCATACAGCGGTCATCGTGCCGGCTACCGGCGTACCGATCAGTTTGCCGATGCCAAGTTCCTTGTACATGAACGGGAAGCCATGTGCATTTGAATAATTATCTTCACACACCAGGACGGCAGAAGGTTTGTACCAACGGCTATACGGATCACTTCCTATATACTGTCCGCGAGGAGCAAACTGCTCAAACTCTTTTCCGCTCAGTAAGATTGCCAGATCGTTATGGAGCCATCCGCCGCCATTGTGACGGGTATCCACGATCACAGCCTCTTTATTACGATAAAGACCCAGAATTTCGGAGTACACCTCCCGGAAGCTTTCACTATTCATGCCTTCTACATGCACATATCCAATCCTTCCGTCCGACAGTTTTTCGGTCATCGCCTTGCGTTGCTCCACCCATCGTTTGTAGAGCAGTTGAGTCTCGCTGCTAATAGGTTTTACAACCTCTTCAAAGACCTCTTTACTCTTTGGATCCAAGACAGTCAGCACGACTTTCTTCCCTGCTTTCCCTTCCAGCAGTGGGAAATAATCTTCTCCTTTTTTTATCTCTTTGCCATCAATCTTTTGAATCACCGAACCTACTTTGATTTTCGAGTCAGCAATAGTCAGTGGACCCCTCTTGATGATCTCTTTGATCTTCAGTCCGTCCTCTTCGAATGAATCGTCATAGAAAGCACCCAGTGAAGCGGTTGCAAGTTGTGCTGAAGGTCCGCTGTAGCGAGCTCCCGTATGCGAACCGTTCAGTTCACCGAGCAACTCCGACAACATATCGGCAAAGTCATAATTATTATTGATATGTGGCAGGAACTTCTCATAATCCGTTTTGTAGCCTTCCCAATCCACACCTTGTAAATCAGTCACATAAAACTTATCCTTCACCTGTTGCCATACATGAGAGAAAATATACTTTCTTTCGCCGGCAGCCTTGTAGTCAAAGGATGCTGAGAACGGGACCTGGGTTGAAGAGGCATTACTCATATCTATCTTTTTGATCGATCCGTTTACCAGAAAGAAATTCTTCAACTCCTTGTCCGGCACGATTGAACCGCCACCCACTCCTTTGTTTACAATCTTCGTGCTATTCTCCTGGAAGTTACGTTCCCAAAGATCTATCCCTCCTTCAAAGGAAGTAAGATAATATAACTTTTTGCCATCTTTCGTCAGAATCCCATCCTGTAAGTTGGAAGAATTGATCGTGAGTCTCAATACCCTGTCTTTCCGGTTTTCGAAATCAAAGACAAGCTCTTCTATTTCTTTCTTCTCCTCCTCCTTCTTAACGTCCTCTTTTTTGTCCTTGTCCTTATCCTTGTCCTTATCCTTATCCTTTAAGACTTTACTATCCTTCTCCTTTTTATCCTTTTCTTTCTTTTCCTTTTCATTCTTCTCTGCTTCTTCAAGGAGTGCAAGATCTTCTTTATTCATCTGAAACTTCTCAAAAGCTTTCGCTTCAAAGAACATAATATACATATCCGTTTGCGCGCCCCAGCTCCCATGACTGCGATAGCCCGCATAGTCGCTTCTGTAGATCACAGCCTTTCCATCCAGTGCCCAATGAGCACCGCCATCCGAGTATCCGCTTTCCGTCAGATTCACTACTTCGCCGCTGCCATCCACTTTCACGAGTGCGATATCCTTGTTGTTCCATCCGCCGAGGCCAATGTAATCAGTCAGGATCCATTTGCTATCCGGAGACCATTCAAAGCTCACATCTCCGTCCGAGTATGAATAATTATATTTTCCATCCAATGCAGTGCGAATCTCTTTACTTTTTATATTATACACTTTAAGTTCGGTCCGATTCTGGAGAAAGGCAATCTCTTCCCCGTTTGGTGCATACTGTGGCTGGAAGCAAGCTGCCTCTTTGTTGACGATGAGGGGTTCCTCTTTCAGTTCGTGGGCATAGACAAACTGTTTGTCACTTTCACGAACCAGTTCTGTCTTATAAATCCCCCAGATGCCATTTCGTTCCGAAGAATAAATCAAGGTACGTCCATCCGGACTAAAGTCTATGTTGCGTTCCTGTTCGGGAGTATTAGTAATTTGTTTAGTCGTCTGGTAATCCACAGAGGTCACATAAACATCCCCATGAACTGTAAAAGCAACCTCTTTGCCATTGGAAGAGATTGCCATTTCAGAAGCACCTCCAGAGAGGAACTGATGTTCCACCTCTTTGGTCAGATCATCTGTCACAATCTGTATCTCCACCTTCTTTGCTTGCCCGTTTACTTTTTGCGTATAGATCTCGCCATCAAAGCTGAAGCAGAGAGTCTCGTTACCGGCTACAGATAAGAAACGCACCGGATGTTTATCGAACGAAGTCAGCTGTTTCGGCTTTATAGTATTAGCATCGGTTTTGAATACATTAAACGAGCCATTCTCTTCACTCAGATAGTAGAAAGATTTTCCATCCGCCGCCCACACCGGATTTCGGTCTTCACCATAGAACGAAGTCAGTTTTTTGTACGAACGTTCCCCGTTTACCCGGGTTATCCAGATGTCGCGGGTAATAGGCGACTGGTGATGTTTTCTGAAAGGATCTTCATATCCTTTTTTATCCTGGTAAAGTAGTTCGCCATTCTGGTTGATGGAGATGTCTTCCATCGTCAATGACGAGAACAAAGTACTCCTTCCGCCTTCTGTGCTCACCTCATAAATCTGAGGAAATGATCCGGAAGGAAACTGTCCATCCTTCGCATCAGGAAGAATAGAAGTTTGAAAGAGGATATGTGTGTTATCTTTGAATGCATCCGGATATTCATGAGCGGAGTGTGTAGTCAGTCGTTTGGGTGTTCCACCTTCTTTCGCCATGATATAAACATCAAAACTCCCTTCGCGATTGGAAGCGAACGCAATTTTCTTTCCGTCCGGAGACCATACGGGACGTGTGTCATATCCGGGATGTGAAGTTATCTGACGAGCCAGTCCCCCTTCAACAGGCACTGTGAATATATCTCCTTTGTAACAAAATGCGATTGAAGTACCGTCTGGTGATATTGCGCTATAGCGAAGCCATAAAGGAGTGTCTCCAGCTTTTATACCTAATGGTAGAAGTAATAAGAATAGAGAGAAAAGATGTTTTTTCATGAAATAAGACTCTTTTGGGGTTTAAAGTGGCGAAAGTAATAGAAAACTTTGATATCACAATAAAAATTAGAAAATAGTACTTTGAAAATTTGTATTATCAATGCTAAAGAGTAATTTTGCGTCAAATAATAGTAAAAAAACACAACCGAGAAATGTCTATAAATAAAGTAATTCTTGTAGGAAATGTGGGTAAAGACCCAGAAGTACGCTACATTGACAACAATGTACCTGTTGCAACTATCACAGTCGCCACATCAGAACGCGCGTACAAAACATCCAATGGGACTGAGATACCTGAACGCACAGAATGGCACAATGTTGTCTTATGGCGTGGTTTGGCTGAAGTAGCAGAAAAGTATGTACGCAAAGGAACGCAGGTGTATATAGAAGGAAAGATCAAGACCCGCAGCTGGGCAGATCAGACCGGAGCAAAACGTTATGCTACCGAGATCATTGCAGACAACATGGAGCTTCTTGGCCGTCGTGGAGAAACTGCTCCTTTATCCACACCGACAGTTTCGACTTCTACGCCTGGAGCGCAGTCAAATACGACTGAGGATCCCTTAAAAAACTCGGCTGATTCGGCAGATGATTTACCCTTTTGAATTAAAAACAGGGGAAGAAGAGCGCAGGTTCTTCTTCCCTCATTGTCTAACTAATAATTGAATACTTGGACCCTGACAGTTTCCTATCGCTTCTTACCGGCGATGTTACTTTACATCCATTGACTCTTGGAGCTATCATAGCTCTGATTGTCTCGGCATTTTTATTACTCATTTCCGGGTATATGTCTGCTTCTGAGATTGCCTTCTTCTCGATGGACCCAAACGATATACGCGTGGTCAGAGAAGGTAAGATGAAAGCAGATCTTATGATTACTGACCTGATGAAAGATTCATCCCGTCTGCTGGCGACGATTCTTATCATTAACAACTTTGTAAATATTGGAACCGTTACCTTGTGTGGTTTCTTCTTCACTACGGTTTTTGATTTCTCACATTCCCCCCTTTTAGGGTTCTTCTGTCTTACCATCGCTTTAACTGCCGTCATCTTGCTTTTTGGAGAGGTGATGCCAAAAGTTTATGCCGGACAACGATCGCTTGCATTTTCCCGTTTTGCAGCACCCGGACTTATTTTCTTTCGCAAACTCTGTTACCCATTGGCTACCCTACTGATTCGTTCGACCAATGTGGTCAATAGGAAAGTGATGGCTTATAGTCACCATTCCTCAATCTCTATGGACGAGCTTTCCCAAGCCCTCGAACTTACCTCTGATGAAGAGATGGAAGGGGAGATGGAGATACTCGAAGGTGTTATCAAGTTTCGAGATAAGAAAGCGTGTGAGGTGATGACCCCTCGCTTGGATATCTGCGACATGGACATTCTTGCCTCTTTTTCTCGGGTACTCGCTACAGTACGTGAGTCAGGTTACTCTCGCATACCGGTTTATTCAGACTCACACGACAACATTCGTGGCATTTTGTACATAAAAGATTTGTTGATTCATTTGGATAAACCCGACACGTTTCGCTGGCAGACGCTTATCCGACCCACCTTATTTGTGCCGGAGACTAAACGCATTGACCTCCTTCTTGAAGAATTTAAGAAAAGCCGTATCCACATGGCTATCGTTGTTGATGAATACGGAGGAGTATCCGGACTCGTCTCCTTTGAAGATGTGGTAGAGGAAATTGTCGGTGAGATTAGCGATGAATATGACGAAGAAGAGCCAAACTTCAAACAGATTGACGAACAGACCTTTGATTGTGAAGCGAAGATTTTATTGATAGATTTCTTCAAGATTACCGATGTGGATGAAGATGATTTTGAAGAAGTAACCGGAGATGCTGACACTCTCGGCGGACTCATTCTCGAACTCAAAGGAGAGTTTCCTGTGAAAGACGAAGTGATTACTTACAAGAACTATAAATTTACTATAATTGAAGTAAATGATCGCCGCATACTGAAAGTGAGGTTTCATGTGGTTAAAATAGAAAAAGAGGAGGAGGAGACACCAAATGATTAACCGCATTGTGCTTCCTCTTATATTAGTCAGCTTCTCGTTTCTTCTTACAAATTGTTCAAACTCCCCATCAACACAAGAGAAGCCAATCCGTGATTATCTGTCGCTGGACACGACTATGTTTCCGTTTCGCATGCAGTATCCTGCGGAATCAAAAATTGTCCTTCGTAAGAATGAGCCCGAAGCACTCTGGTTTGATATTGTTTATCCGGCACGTAAGTCCACTATTTATTGTACTTATTTTCCTGTTAGAGGTAATTTCCGTACGTATGATGAAGATGTACGTCGTTTTGTCTACCGTCATACAGTAGTTGCGACCGCCATCAAAGAACAGGCCTTTTCACTACCGGAGAAGAAGCTTTACGCGCTTATTTTCGATATAAAAGGTGAGGTAGCCTCGCCAGTTCAGTTCCTGATTACCGACAGTGTCTCCCATTTTTTGCGGGGAGCACTTTATTATGACAATACAGCCTATTCAGATTCGCTGGCATTGTCCACAGCTGATATACGTGAAGACATTATACATTTGATACAAACCTTAGAATGGAGGTAAAATAACCATGCCGCTATACAAAAAAGAAGTAACCGAAGAATCAACCTGGGGTATCTGGAAGATAGAAGAACCCCCCTCCAAACTGCTTGAAGCACTTCAAAGCAAGGAAGAGATTGGGCCGCAGCTCAAACAGTATAACACTATCAAACGTCAGACAGAGTTTTTGGC
>DATCIB010000186.1:0-16779 GCA_036508045.1 Bacteroidales bacterium | reverse complement strand
GAATTGGGCACGACCTTGGGCATGATTCTGTAGGTGCCATCGGTCAATTGTTCGATTCGCCACAATTGTTCGGGTGCACCGGTAAATGCGGGAACTGATATTAACTCAGCTTCTGCTGTTGCTGCCAATGCCCGATCGGTTCCTTCTATTACGATTTTGTAATAGGGGGCTCCGAGATAACCTCCTGCATCGGGAACAGCTGTGATGGTCCATTTCTGGTGTGGTCGGAACATGTAATCTCCTATTCTTACTCCAATGTTTCCGGTTGGCCAGGTGTTCACTACATCCGCCAATGTCTGAGATGGAACAGGTTTTACAGGCTCATCGTTGTCGCGGTTGGCCCTCCGCATTCCGCCGGCCATTCGAACAAAATCAACGGCTAATTCTAAAGCATATCCTCTTCTCTCGGACTCAATTTCATACGTGCCTTCTTTGAAATTATCCCCTGCAACCGGCCATCCATTTTTCCATACTAACGGACGAATCCCCAAGACGCTACGTCCGCCTTGTTGCAAATCGGCTTCGTAGTGGCAAGACATTATTTCAACGCCTTTATCAATGATAAAACGTCCGAAATGTCCTGGTCCTGTAACTCTTCCACCGGCTGCAACCACCATCTTACCGCCACCTTCCAACATATCTCTTCCCATGTTGTCAAGGTAAGGGCCAGTGACTTTTCTGGAACGACCCACAACAATGTTGTAGGTCGAGTTAGCGCCATCGCAGCAGGTACCATGGGTGCCGAGAAGATAATACCATCCATCACGATACATCAAATCTGTTGCCTCACAATCAATGGCAATGTTTATGGCTTTATTCCCTTTTACACGCTCTCCCGTTTTGGGATCAATTTCGACGAGGCGAATGAATCCAAAATAGGTGCCGTAGGATATCCACAGCCGTCCATCTGTAGGATCCAAAAGAAGACCGGGGTCTATGGCATCGTTGTCTTCCATGTTTTCGGACGAAGCAACAACAATCGCTTCCGAATACTTGAAATCCGGGGATTTTGGGTCAAGTGTTTTGTTCCACATGGTAAGGATTTTACCATTGTGTCCGCCACCAAGACCACCTCCGGTAGCACCGTAAACCACAAGGTAGCGATCTCCGATTTTTAAAGCATCCGGAGCCGCTCCTCCACCGGGTCTTACTCCTCCACCGTTCCATGTCCATCCATCTGCGGAAATCAATCCGCCTGAACCCGTGCCAAAGGTGTAATACTTTCCGTCACATTCCATGATGGTTGATGGGTCGTGTATAAATGGTTTTCCCACTTGTGCCGACAATGTTCCGGTTAACAACGCTGATAAGAGGGCTGTTGTGCCCAATATATTGTTTTTTAATTTCATAATAACTCGATTTTTTAAACGACTAAGATCTTGTGTTCGAAGACTAATTAATTCATTCGCAGCTGATGGTGAGATTCTTTATGGGATTGCCCTTTTCGTCCAGGAAGCGAACGCAGAAATCACTCATGCCGGGACCATTGATGACCACTCCCCGGATGATGTTCTTCCCTTTGTTGAGCGTTAGGCGGTTTGATACGCAATCATCCACCACCATACGTCTGTCTCCGGAAAGAATCACTGCTTCTTTTCCATTAAACCACCACATGGACGCTGAATTGGAGCCTACAGCCAATCTTACATTTTTCATTTCTTGCGGACAGTTTACCACGGTTACTGCCCAAAACAGGACGCCGTAAATCTCTTTATTCAGCCCATAAGCAAAACGAAACAATTTGACATTGTAATTCTTGCTATCCAGTGCATGCCACATAAGTTCCTGTTCCCCAACTTTTACCTTATCTCCATCTTTGGGAACGACGGTAAACTGGTTTGGAAAATACTCTTCAGCAAAGGCTGTTCGGAGGTAGCTGTCTGTAAAAACAGTATTGCTACGGTTGGGTTTGCTGATGGGCTCTAAAAGCGACCATCGTTGAATGAATCCTTTGGGATCCGGTGTTTTTTTCTTTGTTGTTGCAGGAATGAAATACGATGCGATACTTCGCGTTGTATCGATTTGGACCGTAGCATTTTGTTTGCTCTTTGGTGCAGCGAAGCATCCTTGCAGCCCTGACCCTACAAAAATGACAGAGCTTGCTGCCAATAACAGCACTTTTTGTTTGATGTTCATGTTAGATTTTTACAGCGTGAGAATTTGTTTTTTATAATAATAGGTATACCTGTTTGCAAAACTACAAAAATAATTTTCGATTTGAAATACATGAACAACAAATTGTTGCAACTAAATGGGGATGGATAAGCTGGTTCAGTACATAAATGGGCTAGAAAAATACTTATGTAAAAAGAAAGAGGTCGTCTATAGATAAGTTCTTCGGCAAATTAACTACTTTTGTATTGATATCATGCCGGCAAAAATCATTCTCAATATACATACCTATAGATAATGGAGAGGATACAGATAGAGGGATATAAATCCATCAAAAGTCTTGATTTGGTTTTGGCACCAATAAATATTCTTATAGGTGCCAATGGAAGTGGGAAAAGTAATTTTCTCTCTTTCTTTGAGCTCTTAAAGCATGTATACAACTGCAACTTAAAAGAATATGTCGCTTTGAAAGGAGGAACAGATAAGTTCCTTCACCTGGGTAGTAAAATAACTTCTGAGATATCAACAAAATTGTTTTTTCGAACTAATGCGTACTCCTTTACATTAAAGCAAGGCGAAGGCTCTTTTATATTTGTAAAAGAAGGACTATGGTATTTAACATCAGACTACTCGAGTTCAATTGATGTTGCATCTTTGAATGACGAGTCTAAACTAAGATTTCAGACGGTTTCCAGAGCTAAGTATATCAGAACGTTCCTTGATTCATTGGAAAAATATCATTTCCATGATACAAGTACCAATTCACCGTTTACCAAAGTTTCCAATATTAATACCGATACTTTTCGTCTCTATGATAAAGGGGAAAACATTGCTGCCTTCTTATATAACATCAGAGAGAAGCATATTACTATCTATCATCTCATTTTAAAAACAATTCAATCAATTGCCCCTTATTTCCTTGATTTTGTTTTAAATCCAGATGAAAACGGGAACTTACGCTTATTGTGGAAAAGTAAATTTGGTTCTCAGATATACAGCGTGAATGACTTGTCGGACGGCACTATCCGGTTTATAGCTTTAACGACACTTTTTATGCAGCCAAATCTTCCGCAGACGATTATCATTGATGAACCAGAATTGGGTTTGCATCCTGCTGCTGTTGTCAAGTTCTCCGGTCTCATACAATCAGCTGCTGCCAAAAACTGTCAGATTATACTAGCTACTCAGTCGGCAGATTTAATCAGTTATTTTGAACCGGAAGATATTATTACAGTGGATCAAATAAAAGGTGAAAGTGTGTTTAAAAGATTAGATTCTTCTACATTGGGACCTTGGTTGGAAGAATATGCGTTGGATGATTTGTGGAAAAGAAATATCATTGCAACAGGGCAGCCTAATAGTATATTGGAATAATGAGGAGAATAATTATTATTTGCGAAGGGCCTACAGAACAAAGTTTTTGTAAAAATGTGCTGGAACCTTATTTTTTTCAAAAGGGCTATATATTGCAGTATCCGCTTATCAAACATTCGCACGGTGGTATCGTGAAATGGGATATTTTGAAAAAGCAAGTGCACTTGCATTTACTTGAGAAAGATGTTTTTGTTACTACTCTGATTGACTACTATGGTATCTATCCTAAATATGGTTTCCCTCGTTGGGATGAAGCGCAACAGATTTTGGATAAAAACACTAGAATGGACTTTATTGAGCAATCTTTAAGTAGTGATATTTTAGATGAATATAGACACAGATTCATTCCCTACATGCAATTGCATGAGTTTGAGGGTTTGTTGTTTTGTGACAAGGATATCTTCAATAGGACGTTTCCGAAAACAGATATCATTGGAAAAGATGAGTTAGATAGTGTTTTTATTGAATTTGAGAATCCTGAATTGATCAATGAAACAAAGGAAACTTCTCCTTCTCATCGACTGAAAAGAATTATCAATGGATATAATAAGGTCGTTTATGGTTGTATTCTTGCTGAAGAAATTGGAATCGTGAAAATGAGAAATAAGTGTTTAAGATTTAACCACTGGATTTCATTGTTAGAACATTTGGGATAGAACTCTGAAATACATTCGCTCAATACATCTTACATTCTCGAAACCTTCTTTACAACTGAATAGATTCACTTTTGAAATAACTAGATAAAGCCACATGAGAAAAGTAAATCAAGAGATAACAGATGCATCTATCCTCGAAGAGATTCTGAAACATTCGGAAATATGCAGGATTGGAATGATTGACAACGGATTGCCTTATGTATTGCCCTTTAACTATGGATACAAGGATCATCAGATTTATATCCATTGTGCACCTGTCGGAAAGAAAATAGAGGTGTTGAGAGCTAACTCGAAGGTCTGCTTTGAGGTTGAAGAAAAGGCGGAGCTTCTCAAAGGGGAGAAGGCTTGTAGGTGGTCTGCTGTCTATCGCTCGATTGTAGGATATGCAACTGTTGAGATAATAACCGACTTTGAACTCAAAAGGCAGGGGCTTGAGATAATTATGGCTCATAATGGAGCACCTGAGTTAATTGACTTTGAGCCCAAACTGATAGATGCCGTACTGATCTTGAAACTACACATTGATTCTCTGACGGGTAAGAAGTCCAGCAATTGGGACAGGCTTCATACTCTCTAGATATTCAATCATCAATTACATTCCATGCCAGAGGTGGATGAATTTAATATCCCGATAACATATGTAATAAGAATTTACCAGTATGAAAAACAAATGTATGAAACAAGTGAGAGTTCAAATTAATACCTTGGGGATATTTATTTGTATAGCAATTTTAGTGATCTCTTTTTTGCCCTTTTCTGTAAGGGCTCAGTTCAATCCATCGGTAAAGAAAACCGATTCGTCATGGATTAACGTTTCCGAAAGCCTTGGGTTTCCATTAGGAGGAATAGGGACAGGCTATTCTGCTTTTGGAAGATATGGCTTTGTACGGGTAAACTTTGACGGACGGCCATACGATGGCTTGGATGTAAGTCAATGGGAGTATAACGCTGAATATGTGTTACGTAACGACACCTCACTTCAGAAAGTGGAGGAACAATGGATGAAAGCTCAGAAAGCTGATCCTCCGATGGAAGCCACTGCTCTTGAGAAGTTGAAACAAAAATATGAAAATGCCGCAAGAGTCCATAAGATGGCTACTGCTCCGGAAGGTTTTGTACAGTCTTCTTATGGGTTTACGCTGTCTGAAGGAAATAAATCTTACATAGTTCAAACCACCCCTGCAAACTGGAATAAGGAGGCCACACCTTTTAAGAGTGCGACAGTGACGGCCTGCCTGCCTAAAGGTTTGGCTGTATTTTCCGATAAGGAGGCAAAGCTTCAAGTGTCTGTTAATGCTTTCACTCCTTTGATACCGCATGATTTGGAAAATTCGACTTTGCCGGTTCAGGTCTATGATGTGACGGTCAGAAATACTGGAAATACGTCCAGACAACTGAATCTTTGCTTAGAGAATGGGACTTCCGGTACATCAGCTACTGATCGTACTGTGTTTGCTTATTCTTCCGGAGAAATGGTGTTTGCTGCTAATGCTGGTACAGCATCGGAAAAAGGTGTCTCCGTAAAGCTTTCACTGGCACCAGGAGGTGAAGTGACAAAAAGGTTTTATATCTCCTGGTACTTTCCAAAGATAGACAGCTATAAAAGATATTATACATTGGCAATGCCAAATGCATCGGCTGTGATTGATAAAGCCATGAAAGAGGCTTCTCAATGGAGCAAAAGAATTGATGCATGGCATAACTCTGTTCAAGTTCCTGCTTACTTAAAACGTGTTTGGTTTGGCTCTTTGGCTTCTATTATGACTTCTACATTCATGACGACAGATCCATATTTCTTTGAAATAGAAACGCCTCATGGATGTCTGAATACCATGGATGTTTGTGTTTATTCTGGATGGGTTTACTTGATAAACTGGCCGGAACTGGAACGTATGGATATGAGTCAATTCTTTAAAGCTACACCCAAAACAGGAGAGAATGCCGGGTTGATTATGCATGCCCTCTGGAATGATGCGGCTCATTATGTAGAAGAACCCACCTTCATGTGCCGCGTGCGACGGGATGCTCTTTGGTTTAACGATCCTGCATTTACCCGCGAAGGTTTTGATGTCTCTGTCCTGGCTGCTAATCGGGTTTATTCGCTTGACAATTATGAAAATCTTATCCAAAGTAAGCAGGGTAATCAGAGTTATGATGCCTGGAAGATGCCTGGTGTAAGTAGCTATGTGAACTCAGCGTGGGTGTATGGTCTTGATGCATTGAAATCAATGGCTGCCGGATTGGGTGAAACGAATGTGCTAGTCGGCTCTATTCCTCTTGACGAGATGCTTACAAAGGCACGTGCCAGCTATGACAGACTATTGTGGAATCCGCAGACAAAGACCTGGAATCTTTTTTATCGCACGGAAGGTTCTGCTACCGAAAATACGCCTGAAACATTATTTACCGATCAGCTTTTTGGACTTTGGGTAGCAGCTATCGATCGTAATGCAAAGGAGGTATTGCCGTCAGACAAAGTAAAATTAGCCCTTAACTCGCTATATATTAACAATATGGTTGAATATAAGGCACAAAACTTCCGTGGCTGGGTCAATGGCATGAAACCAAACCATGTTCCTGATTATACGATTAATGGCTACCATGCACGAACATGTTGGTTTGGTGCACAGATTAATCTCAGTTCGCTGCTCGGTTATATGGGCAACGAAGTTGCATCAATTGATATCATGCGTTCCATCGATATGAGTTTAAAAAACAATCATTTTGCTGCAGGAGAGTGGAATGGATCTATTAATGCCAAAGGTGAAGTACTTCCCTTACCGGAAGAAACTGCTAAGGATACTCCGCGTTTTGCTCCCTATCCTCGCTACAAATCTTCTTGGGAATATTTTATTCGCCTGCTTGGCTTACAGATGGATGAAAAGACGCTTTATCTGCAACCTTTCAAAACAGTGGATTTTCATTTAGATGATATACAGCTCGCCGGAAAGAAAATGAGTATCACCGTTGAAGCAGGTTGGAAGCGTGTGTTGATGAATGGCCAGAAAACGAAATTGCCTGTAAGTATTCCAAGGACTAATGAGAGTGTGAGAGTAGAGTTTCTTAAATAAAAGAAGCCATGCAAAATTTGCATGACTTCTTTTGTGTGACCCGCTTGGGGCTCGAACCCAAGACCCCAACATTAAAAGTGTTGTGCTCTACCAACTGAGCTAGCGAATCAATAAATCAGGCTGCAAAGGTATGATTATTTTGTGAGAAGAGCAAGTTTTGATCTTTTATTTGGTTTTCTGCCTTCTGAGAAGTATATAAATACTATTTTTGCACCCATAAATTAATTCGAAACAGATTGTCTGCATATGTATAAGAAGATCGCGACGCTCTCCATGCTTATGGCACAAATGATTAGTAGTGGTGCATTGCTTGCCCGGGAAGAAGTTATTACCGTTGATTCGGTAGTTAGTCTGAGAGAGGTAATGGTTACTTCCACGAAAGATGAAACAAGTATCTTGAATACACCGCTCACGATGTCAGTAGTAGATAAGGAGGAACTGGTGGAGAGACAGGAGCCGGCAATTCTTCAGACGCTCTCCAAACGAGTGCCCGGACTTTTTGTGACGCAAAAAGGGCTCTTTGGCTATGGTTCGTCCACTGATGCTGCCGGTACAGTCTCTATTCGGGGTGTGGGTGGCAGCAATAAAGTGTTGATGATGACGGATGGGTTGCCTCAATGGGCCGGAATATTTGGTCATGCGCTTCCTGATACTTACCTTTCGGATCATGCCGAACGGGTAGAGATTATTCGTGGACCGGCTTCTCTTTTATATGGCTCGAATGCAATGGGTGGGGTGATCAATGTGATTTCTGCCCGACAGGAGAAGGAAGGAACGACAGCTGGTGCAAGTGCGATGTTTGGTTCGTACAATACCGTTCAGACGCATGCGGAATATGGTTTACGCAATGAAGGTCTGGACGCTTTGCTCGTAACCGGGAATAATCGCACGGATGGTCATCGGGAGAATTCTGCTTTTGATCAGTGGAATATTATGGGTAATATGGGTTATGAGTTGTCAGACAACTGGAAAGCGCGTGCTGAAGTGAGCTATGTGAGAAGCATATTTTCTAATCCGGGAAGGAATGAGAATGTTACATTACCGGATAACACGATTGTAGGTCCTCTGGAAGATAACGACATGAAGATACAGCGCGGGATTGCATCACTGATTGTAGAAGATCACTATAAAAATCTCAATGGGGCTTTCAAGTTTTATTATAACTGGGGTGATCATACAATTAATGATGGCTATTTGTCTTCTGGTGGTACTCCGAGAAATTACCTTTTTAAATCCAATGATCATAATTGGGGCGGAATGGCTTATCAGTCATTGAGTCTGGTGGAAGGAAATACACTGACTGCCGGAGTAGACTTTAAAAACTGGGGTGGAAAGGCCTGGAATGATCTTTTTGATCCTTCCAAACCAGATGTTATACTTGTGGACAAAATGGTCAGTGAATTGGCAGGCTTTCTGGTGGACAAACAGGCTTTGTGGAATCGCTTCTTTCTGACAGCCGGTATACGTTGGGAATACAACGAGACATTCGGTTCGGAATTGGTGCCACAGGGTGGCTTTGCATGGCATGCTTTTGATGGTACGGTATTCAAAGGGAATGTATCCAAGGGGTTTCGCAGTCCAAACTTGCGTGAGTTGTATATGTTTCCACCTCAGAACCCGGATCTCCAACCGGAACGGATGGTTTCATACGAATTTTCCTGGGATCAGACGCTCGTGCCGGATGTGTTAGAAACTGAAGTTTCACTCTATTATATAGATGGTGAGAATATGATTCAGATGGAATTTCCAGGAAACAAACCGCAAAATATGAATACGGGGGCTTTTCAAAATAAAGGTGTGGAAGCTCAGTTGAGTTACATGCCATTACGGGATACGAGGATCTTTGCAAACTATGCTTATCTTCATTCAAATGTGAATCTGATCAGTGCTCCGAAGCATCAGGCTAATCTCGGTTTTACGCAACGTTTCAATAGTTTTACCTTCTCTGTGGATGCTCAATATATAGGAGACTTGATGCTCAATTCGGGTATAGGTTTGAAGGATAGCTACATCCTTGCTGATGCTCGTGCGTCATATAAATATGGAGATAATATCACTCTCTTCCTGAAAGTGAATAATATGACCAACAGTGATTATTCTGTGATCGAAGGTTTCCCGATGCCGGGAACGACTGTAATGGGAGGGTTATCTGTACGTATTGATCAATAGATCAAAGCTGCTCAAAATATCTTCTAGCAGATCATCTATCAATGTTCGAATGCAGGGATAGTTATATTCTTTCTCTTTTATAACCTTCCCGTTGCTTGAGTACTTCTCGCGCTTGTTCCAATGCTGCTTCAGGAGCATCATTGGAACCTGGCGAAAGCAGACAGTGGTTCATTCCTTGATAAAGGCGATTACTTCAATTTCTACAACTCCACCTTTGGGAAGTCCGCGTACTGCAATAGAAGAACGTGCAGGAAATGGCATTCTGAACTTCTTTTCATAGATCTCGTTCATCTCTGCAAACTTTTCCATGTTGGTAAGATAAACGGTGGTTTTGACAACGTTGTCCATAGATCCTCCAGCCTCAAACAAGATGGCAGCAATGTTGCTGAATGCCTGTTCGACTTGTTTCTTTACAGATCTGCCGGCCATCTTACCTGTACTTGGATCAATACCCAACTGACCGGAAATAAAGAGTAGGTTGCCGACCTTTATTGCTTGACTATACGGGCCTATGGCTTCCGGTGCTCCCGTCGTGTTAATAGCTTCTTTTCTCATGTTCTCCTTTATTATATGGTTGTGTTATTGGATCAAAATTTAAACTCAAATGCGATGCGGATTCCACGCTTGTCAATATTGGGGTTATCCAGGTAATTAAGACGCCAGATGTAATCGATGCGTAATATTTTAAAGACATTCTCAATACCGACACCGGCTTCCATGTATGGTCTGTTCCCTAAAGTGTAAGAACTGGCAGGAAAATCATACAAACCGTTGTTCAGTCTTGGATTATTTTTCTCACTCAGACTTCCATAGAGTCCATGAAAAGAGAGTACTTCTCTCCATTTGAGCCATTTAAGCACAGGGATGCGGTTGAAGAAGTATCCATTGGCATGATATACAATGCCCAGACTCGCATATTGGTCTGTCATAAACTCCATGGCATTCATCATAGCAAATGATTCACTTTGTATGGTGTAAGAGAGGTTGGCATTCGGAATCGTAAGCAATGGGAAAGGGACTCTGTCCCAGACTTTACCTGCTTTAGCTTTTACCTTGGCATAGCCAAAATAGGAAAGCCAGAACTGCTTCATAAATCCAACTTCTGTCAGGTTATAATTGTAATCTGTGCCCAAGATACCCTTCTTTGCCATCGTGTGTGTCAGTGTAAAGACCGGAGCATCCAACGTGATAGGCACACGCTGATTGCGCATCTGATAGAATTTCTCATTCGGAGCGTAGCGCAGACTGATCGCCATTTCTCCCATTGAGTAGTCGTTAATAGGTCTTCCGTCAGTGCTGCTTATAAATGGCAGGTAAGAGGAGGCATACTCCGTGAGGTGGCGTGCTGTCAGCTCGTAGGAGAAACCGAAATAATGTTCCCTTTGATAGGTTATTTCAGCCTTTCGCAGATAGGTGTTCATGACATCTTTTGTCCTTTTCAGAGCAAGAAAGACATTATCTTTATTCGTAAATATATAATGCTGACCGAGTTGGTTGAGGTCGTAGCTGTATATACCTTTTATAGAGTGAATAGGAAATTCGTTGGGATGTTCTTTCTTCTTTTTGAAGGAGTACTCAAGTTGTGCGTTATACTTAAAGATGCCATCTCTTGTGCCGTATGCCACGTAGCCGCTACCGAAAAGATTCTTGTTGAGTTGTGCTGTGGTCATACCACCAATACGCATTCGCAGACCTTCTACCGTATTACCGGACAGTGTTGTATTCATAGGACCAAGGTCGATTTTACTATTTTTATCTGCCGTTTGCATATATCCTGATACCAGGATACCAATGACTTTTTCTGTATAGTAATAGACCGGATAGCTCCGTAACTTGCGCATAAGAGCCCCAACTCCGTCTTCTTTTTCCCTGATGGGCACAAAACGGTTTTCTTCCCAATAAGCATCGGAGCGGTTGCTGGAATTATCTTCTTCAATGACTTTTTCTTCTTTTTTGAAAAGATCAGCTATAGGCGGTTTACTGAAGTCATGATTTTTGTAATAGACACTTCGGCGTGCGTAGAGACCATCAGTGTTAGGCATCATCTGAAATTCAACGACAATATCATCATGTGTGATCAGCCGGGTACCATCGGGCATCCGGTCGTATTCCTGCTCGATAGTCATATTCTCTACATAGTTGAGGTTGATGCTCTTAGGTACGGTCAGTTCTACTTTCTTGACAAAGTTAGTCGAGTCGAGCGTGATGTATAGATTGCCCACAAATCCAAATGATTCCGAGTTGAACGGTGCAAAACCGAGATTCATGCACTTTTCACCGTCCACAATCACAGTATCTTGCAGGTAATACTTGTAAAAGGTAGTACCTCCGGAAGAAAGCGGGCTGACGAATCGGTTGAGAAAGAGGGGAATGTCATTCTGAAACAGATCGACTTCTTTAAATATTTCTTTGAAGAAAACCTGTAGACTTTCCTGCGCCAGAATCTCATCCATTCCGGCGTGTTTTGAGGCTTTCAGTATCCTTTTCTCTGTTTTTGGATCCTTCTGGTAGTAATAGTCTGTGAGTTCTTCTCTCATAGATATATTCAGGATAGGCTTACCGGAGATAGAAGAGGTATCAACATAGTCTTTCATGAATTTGAAACTTTTGAAGATGCCGTTCTTCAGTTTCTCTTCGGTGAAGTTGTTGAGAGCAAGGGAAAGTTTTTCATATTGTTCATAGTGGAAATAGGGATGATTCTTAGGATCGTTTGCATCACGGGTTGCAATTACTTTCTTTACAAAGTCCACCGCAGGATTGTTTTTTTTAGAATAGTATTCTTTTTCCGGCTTAACGATTATTTCTCCCAATAATGTGGCGGAAGGGGAGAGTTTAACATTAACGACATTGGTGCGTCCGGGACGTATGGGGATATATTGAGTCTTGTAACCCAGATAGGATACGACAACTTCTTTGGCGGTGGATACATTGGACTTAATATTGAATTGTCCATAATCATCCGTATTCATTCCGTCAGAGGTCCCTTTCAGATAGACAGATACAAATGAAAGCGGTTCATTTGTAACTGAGTCTTTGACGATCCCCTTAACCACTGTCTGCCCTGAAGCAGAAACAATGCTGATGATCAGAAACGCAAGAAGAGAGAGAAGGTGATTTTGTATTGTTCTCATTATTCTAAAAAAAGACTGATATTTCAAATAAACAGTTGCAAAGTTACTTAAAAACGAGGCATCACTTATGATATATTGTTATTTTAACTAATAAAACCCCATTCAATACTATCTCTGGAAAGGCGTTTTAATTGCCATGCAAGTATTTCATTTTGTGAAAGTGTAAGATCCGGATCCTGCTCAATGATTGCAATAGCCTTGTTTCGAACATACTCCAAGAGTTCACTGTCACGTGTCAGATTGGCTACTTTCAGGTCGAATGCAACTCCACTTTGCTGTGTTCCTTCCATATCTCCGGGACCGCGCAACTTCAGATCGGCTTCGGCAATCTCAAATCCATCGTTGGTCTGTGTCATCAGGTCGATACGCTGCCTGGTTGTTTCCGAGAGTCTGAAAGAGGTGAGGAGGATACAGAAAGACTGATCTGCACCACGGCCGACTCGTCCTCTCAGCTGGTGGAGCTGAGCCAAACCAAACCGTTCGGCGCTTTCGATGATCATCACCGAGGCATTGGGCACATTGACACCCACTTCAATCACCGTGGTTGCCACCATGATATTTGCCTTTCCCGATACAAACTCCTGCATAGCCGCTTCTTTCTCCGCATTTTTCATTTTCCCGTGTACCATGCAGATCTTGAACTCAGGAAATACTTCTCTGATATGTTCGTAACCTTCTTCCAGATTCTTATAGTCCATTTTTTCGCTCTCTTTTATCAGGGGATAAACGATATATACCTGTCTGCCAGACTGAATCTGTTTTCTTACTGATGCATAGAGAGAGGCTCTTTGATTGTCATAATGATGACGGGTCTGTATCGGTTTGCGACCAGGAGGAAGTTCGTCAATGACGGATACTTCAAGGTCACCGTAAAGTGTCATCGCCAGTGTTCGTGGAATCGGAGTAGCCGTCATCACAAGTATATGTGGCGGACAATTATTCTTCAGCCATAGTTTGCTCCGTTGTTCCACACCAAAGCGGTGCTGTTCGTCAATGACTACCAACCCAAGGTTGTGAAATACGACCGGATCTTCTATCAACGCATGTGTACCGATCAATATATGAATATTTCCTTCACGTAGTTCTTTAAGTAGTTTTTCCCGTTTGCTGCTTCGTACCGAACCGGTCAGCAGTTCAACTTTTATACCCAGACCTTCTACAAATTTGGAGATAGTCTCCAGATGCTGTGTGGCAAGAATCTCTGTCGGAGCCATGATACAACCCTGAAAACCATTGTCAACAGCCATCAGCATACTCATCAGAGCGACCAGTGTTTTCCCGCTTCCCACATCTCCCTGAAGCAACCGGTTCATCTGTCTGCCGGTTACCACATCTGCTCTGATCTCGCGGACCACTCGCTTCTGTGCTTCTGTAAGAGAGAAGGGAAGATTATCTGCATAGAAACGGTTGAACGCGTCTCCAATCACAGGAAAGAGGAATCCTTTTACAGTTCTTTGACGATTGAAGGTATAACGGACGATCTGCAATTGGATATAGAACAGTTCTTCATACTTGATCCGGTACTCTGCTTTGCGCAGCTGATCGGGATTTTGCGGGAAATGCATGGCTCGCACTGCCTCGTCTTTACTCATCATCTTTTCTTCGCGGATCAGCCAGGAAGGAAGCGTCTCTCTGAGAGGTTCGGTATAAGTTTGCAACAAAGAGAAAACAGCATTCTGAATGAAACGGGAGTTCAGATAACTGCGTTTCATCTTTTCAGTCGTATTGTAATACGGCTGCAAACCCTGCATAGCCAGCAATTCAGGATTGTATATATCTATCTCCGGGTGTACGATGCTAAAGCTGTTGGCAAATATGGATGGTCTGCCAAATACCAGGTATTCCGTGTTTTGTTTGTAGGCAGCACGTATGTAGTGAATCTTCTGAAACCAAACCAATTCAATAAAGCCTGTGCCGTCCGTAAAGTTTGCGGTGAGCCGTCTGCTGCGGCCTTCCCCTTGTTCGGCGAAAGAGACAATCTTCCCTTTAATCTGGATGAACGGCATATTCCCATCTATCTCATGGATATAATAGACCCGGCTGCGGTCCACATGCTTGTAGGGATAATTGTTGAGGAGCTGTTCGGCAGTATATACCTCCAGCTCTTTCTTGATCATTTCCGCACGTTTAGGGCCGATGCCCGGCACATACATGATATCCAGTCTGGATAGATCTGCCATTACTCTCCTTTCTGTAATATAACCTCACCGAGCATCATGTCGAAAGGAGTGGTTATTTTAATATTTTCCCGGTTTCCTTCCACCAGTGTCACTTTAATATCACAGCTCTCTACCACGGTGGCATCATCTGTATATTCTTCACGGTAGAGCTGGTTGTAAGCACGCAGCAATAGATCATTCTGAAACACCTGCGGTGTCTGAACCACTTTGTACGAATTACGGTTTACACTCCGGCTGCCTTCAGGCAACACTTCACGTACAGTTTCCAAAATGTCGACCACAGGAATAACTGCTCCGGTCGCTTCAGCAGTTTTATAACAACGGTCGATCACTTCAGTAGTGACAAACGGACGAACGCCATCGTGTATTCCAACCAGCCCCGTTTCACGAATAAGAGCCAGACCGTTCTTTACGGATTGAAAGCGTGTGTTACCGCCGTTAGCTGTCTTGTGAGGCACCATAAAGTTGTATTGCCTGCAAAGATCTTTCCAAAATTCCTGTTGATCCTGAGGTAGAACGACTATGATTTTCATTGTCGGATCATACTCCGCAAACCGTTGTATCGTATGCATCAGGATAGGTTTGTCTCCCAGTTTCAAAAACTGTTTTGGCAGATCCGCACTCATGCGTTTTCCCTTGCCACCTGCTACAATAATCACATATTTCTTCATAGTTCCTCTGTCTCCTTTAGTACTTTTTCAATCTCTTCATTTACTTTGTGCAGTTTCTCTTTGCAGAAACGCAGATACTCTGATGCCAGACGAATCTTTTCCGCAAGGTCATCCATTGAGATCTCGTTGTTTTCTATTTGTGCAATTAGCAGTTCAACTTGCTGTATCGCTTCTTCATACGTCAGACTTTTCGTGCTCATTCTATGATACTGTTTATTTCTCCTGTACTGAAGCGCGTCGTGATCCGATCGCCCGAATGCACTCTTTCAGGAGAAGTGATAATTTTTCCATCCATCAATGTCAGCGTGTAACCGCGTTTCAGGAGCCGCTCCGGAGAGAGCCACTTCAACTGCTCCTGTTTGAGGTCGCATCGGTGCATTTCCTTCATCAGATAAAGTTTTGTAGCTGTGCCGAGCTGTTTGATCCAGATCTTCTGGCTATTCATTCCGCTTTCTGTGACCATTCGTGCCAGTTGGGGCAACCGGTTGGAGCAATGATCCAACCGATCTTTCTCCCGTTGCCGTTGTTCATTGGCCAGGAAGATAAGAGTGTCACGAAGTTCTTTTATTTTCTCGTCTTCCACATACAATCGTTGGAGAAGAAACTCTGCCGCTGCAGTAGGGGTCTTCACGCGCTGATTGGCCACCATGTCCAGCACGGACTCATCGCGTTCGTGACCGATACCACTAATGATTGGCAGCGGAAATTGTGCACAGTTGGCGCATAAATCATAACTGTCAAACCAACTCAGGTCTGAGGTGGCTCCTCCTCCCCGAATGATCACTACCACGTCGAAGCTATGTATCCGGGCATATATTTTATTCAACGCTTCTATCACCGAAGACTCCGTCTGTGCTCCCTGCATACTAGCGGGAAATAGTTTGATGTAATATGCAAAGCCACCCTTATCTTCACGGAGATGGGTACAAAAGTCACCATAGCCTGCGGCTGTCTCCGATGAAATAACAGCAATCCGTTGAGGAAGCCGGGGCATTGTCAGCTCTTTATTCAGTTCGAAGATTCCATCTTCCTTCAATTGACGTACGATCTCATTCCTTTTCCTTACGATCTCTCCCAATGTAAAAGAAGGATCCAGATCCTGAATCACGAGTGAAAAACCATATAATGCATGGAAGTTCACACTCACATTGAGCAGCACTTTCATGCCGGAAGCAAACGATTGGCCGGTCTCTTCTTCAAAAAGAATCTTCAGCATCCGGAAACGTTGTGCCCAGATGACGCCGGAAGCTTTAGCCACCAGTCTGTCGCTCTTCTCATCCTTCTCTACCAGTTCGAGATAGCAATGTCCGTTTGCATTCACCCGCACATCCATCAGTTCGGCGACAATCCAGTAGCTCTGTTCCAGATTGTTTTCCAGACAGCTTTTGATCAGTTCGCTCAGTTCAGAAAGTTTG
>DATCIB010000185.1:0-3509 GCA_036508045.1 Bacteroidales bacterium | reverse complement strand
ACTTCACGGTTGGTACCATGATTGAGGTTCCCCGTGCTGCTCTGACTGCTGATCGTATTGCTTCCAGTGCGGAGTTCTTCTCATTCGGAACAAACGACTTGACTCAGATGACATTCGGATATTCCCGTGATGACATTGCTTCATTCCTGCCTATCTACCTGGAGAAGAAGATTCTGAAAGTAGATCCATTCCAGGTATTGGATCAGAAAGGTGTCGGACAGTTGATTCGCATGGCGACAGAAAAAGGCCGTAGTGTACGCCCTGATCTGAAGTGCGGTATTTGTGGTGAACATGGTGGTGAACCATCTTCTGTGAAGTTCTGTCACAGAGTAGGTTTGAATTATGTAAGCTGTTCACCGTTCCGCGTGCCTATCGCACGTCTGGCTGCGGCTCAGGCTGCTATTGAAGAATTGGCATAATATTTACGAAGCCAACGATATGAAAGAGAGGGCTGAATAAACGGTCCTCTCTTTTTGTTTGTCTATTACTGACAAATCACTACTTTTGCAGACCAACACATCACAATCACAGTGTCTCAGATAAAAGATCTTACTACCGGAGCAATAACCGGAGTTATCATCCGGCTAGCCTCTCCACTGATTGCCGCTTCATTCGTGCAGATGGCATACACAATGACAGACATGCTGTGGCTGGGGCATCTGGGCAGTGAACATGTGGCTGCGGTGGGTGCCGCATTCTTTCTTGTCTGGATGAGTAACTCGGTGTCCTACTGCACTAAAAGTGGTGCGGAAGTGCTGGTCAGCCAGAGTTTGGGATCCAAAGATACACAACGAGCCATCCGTTTTGCTGATCACGCGGTGCGACTCTCTTTTCTTTTGGCAATCGCCTACTCCCTCGTGATCCTCATCGCCGCGCCCCTGCTGCTTTCTTTCTTTGATATGCAACAATCCATCAGACAGGAAGGAGCCGATTATCTCTATTATATCATTCCGGGCATGATCTTCGGAATTCTCAATAACACCTTTTCCGGGATTATCTATGGAATGGGAAACAGCAAGGTACCTTTCCGGATTCTGATCGTCGGACTGATCATTAACATTATTCTGGACCCGCTTCTGATCTACGGGATCGGGATCTTCCCGGAACTGGGAGTCCGTGGCGCAGCCATGGCAACCTCCCTTTCTCAGGGAGTTGTATTTCTGCTTTTTCTGCGCAACTTGTTTGCGCAGGAAGGATTCTTGAAAGGATTTAAGATGCGGTTTCGTTGGGATCTTGATATCTTGCGACTAATTGTCAGAATCGGACTCCCGGTCACCCTGCAAAATGCCCTTTTTGCATGTATCTCGATGGTTTTGACTGCTATGACAGCTCAATTCGGTTATATAGCTGTAGCTGTCACCAGTCTCGGAGGTCAGTTAGAAGCGATATCCTGGATGACATCAGACGGATTTTGTACCGCATTAGGCAGTTTTACGGGACAAAACTATGGTGCCGGACTTTGGAAACGCATCCGACAGGGCTACTATGTCTCTTTTTTTATCGCCGGATCCATCGGTTTGATGGCCGGACTTCTCTTTCTCTTCCAGGGGGAATTTATCTTCCGGCTCTTTTTATCTGAACCGGAATCCATCGCATTAGGAGCTATATTCCTTTTTATTGAAGGCTTCTCGCAGTTTTTTATGGTATCCGAAAGGGTATCAGCCGGTGGTTTTAACGGACTGGGAAAGACCCACATACCGGCCATCATTGGCATAACGTTCAATGCATTACGTATTCCTGCGGCATGGATTCTTGTGTATACCCTGGATATGGGACTGACAGGAATCTGGTGGGCCATCTCAGCCTCCAGCATTTTTAAAGGAGTACTTCTTTCCGCCTGGTATATCGTCTTGCTTCACTCGAATCAGAAGTTTAAATAACTTTCAATCAGTAGAAAAGGGCTCTTATATCGTTCTATTAACAAATCTTTTTCGGAATTATGCCGTATCTTTCAATAAAAGCGATTAATTTTGTCAGGAAGTATGTTTATAAACAATATATGCGATAATGACGAAGTTAAGTGTAAATATCAATAAGATAGCGACAATACGAAATGCCCGTGGAGGAAATAACCCCAATGTTACTCAGGTAGCTCTTGATTGCATTGAATTCGGAGCAAATGGTATTACAGTTCATCCGCGTCCTGATCAAAGGCACATACGCTACAGTGATGTCCGCGAACTCAAAGCTATAATCACGCAAGAGTTGAATATCGAAGGATACCCTTCTCCTGAATTTATGGATCTGGTCCTTGAAGTTTGTCCGGCGCAGGTCACATTGGTACCGGATGCACCTGATGCGGTTACCTCAAACACCGGATGGGATACAAAGAAGCATAACCTGTTTCTGACTGATGTCATTCTGGATCTGAGAGAAGCCGGAATTCGCGCTTCCGTATTTGTCGATGCTAATCCATTAATGGTTGAATATGCTGTCAAAGCCGGCGCAGACCGTGTGGAACTTTACACCGAACTATACGCGCGCTTGTTTCACGAAAACCGGGAGAAGGCCATCAATCCTTTCCTGATTGCAGCCATGACTGCCAAACAAATGGGCATAGGTCTGAATGCCGGTCATGATTTGAACCTCGAAAATCTGAACTATATGTATCAGAATATCCCCTGGTTGGATGAAGTATCCATCGGTCATGCCCTGGTATGTGACTCTATCTATCTGGGTCTGCAAGAGACTATCAAGAGATACCAGTCTGCTATTAACAATATTGTAATTATTTAAAAGTCTACTATCATATGAGTTTATTTCTTTCTATTCAGCAAGGAATTGCTGAAGGAGCACAACAATTAAGCGATACAATGAGTGCAATGCCACAACTAACAGCTGATGGTAATGTCGCAGAGATGAATTACTTTTCTTTGGCAGTCAAAGGGGGTGTAATCATGATCCCATTGGCTTTGATGGGGTTTCTGGCTATTTATATCTGGATTGAAAGAATGGTTACCATCCGTGAGGCAAGTAAGATGGACAAATCGTTCATGAACAGAATCCGTGATTATATCCATGACGGCAAGATTGAATCAGCTATAAACCTGTGCAAAAGCAGTAACAATCCCTCTGCCAGGATGATAGAAAAAGGCATCTCCCGCATCGGTCGTCCGATGAATGATGTGCTGATCGCTATCGAAAACGTAGGAAACCTGGAAACCACAAAGCTGGAAAAAGGGTTTGCTCTATTGGCTACCATCGCAGGAGGAGCCCCCATGCTTGGATTTCTTGGCACAGTAACCGGAATGGTACGCGCATTCTTTGATATGTCAAACGCGGGCAGCAATGTCGATATCGCATTACTTTCCTCAGGTATCTATGAAGCTTTGGTAACCACTGTTGCCGGACTGATTGTCGGTATCGCAGCTTATTTCGCATATAACTATCTTGTATTGAGAGTAGATCATGTTGTTCATAACATGGAGTCCAGCACCATGGATTTCATGGACATGTTAAACGAACCGGCAGAATAAATCAAACATTGAGATGGCTCTAAAAAGAAGAAA
>DATCIB010000184.1:0-6955 GCA_036508045.1 Bacteroidales bacterium | reverse complement strand
TAATTCGCTACAACCTTATTTAACTTTGTCTACGATTGCTTTGAAAGCTTCCGGATGATTCATTGCCAAGTCAGCAAGAACTTTACGGTTGATTTCAATACCTGATTTGTGCAATGCACCCATCAATTTGGAATAAGACATTCCTTCCAGACGGGCAGCAGCGTTTATACGCTGAATCCACAATGCACGGAAGTTACGTTTCTTATTTCTACGATCGCGGAACGCATACGTTAAACCCTTTTCCCAAGTGTTTTTAGCTACGGTCCATACATTCTTTCTTGCACCAAAGTAACCTCTGGTGAGTTTTAAGATTTTCTTTCTTCTTGCTTTCGAAGCAACGTGATTTACTGATCTTGGCATAATTAATCAATTTTTGAATGTTAGCGTCACTATTTAAAAGTGAACTTCTCTGCTAATGCATTCGGTTAATAAATCTTTTGTTAAACTCGCTTTTTGAAATAGGTTTCTGAATTACTTCATTGAGAGCATCTCTTTGACGCTTTTCAAATTAGTTTTATCCAGGATTGTGAATCCTGTCAGATTTCTTTTTCTTTTTGTCGATTTCTTAGTCAAAATATGACTTTTGAAAGCGTGCTTTCTTTTGATTTTTCCTGTTCCGGTAAGAGAGAACCTCTTTTTAGCACCGGAGATAGTCTTCAATTTTGGCATTTTACAGTAAATTTTATTTGTTAGTTAATATATATCCTACGCACGATTCTCATCGTCCGGACGTTTCTTATAATTTTTCAACTTCTTGCGCCTCATCTTCAACTTTTGGAGCTTCTTCCTTCAGCACTTGTACCTTCGGAGCTGCAGTTTTCGACGTCCCTTGCTTAGGTATATCGGTCTTTGGCTTGATAACAGGCACTCCTACTCTCTTCTTCGGAGAGATAAAAATAATCATCCTCTTCCCTTCCAAAACAGGCATTTGTTCAACCTTTCCGTATTCCTCCAAATCATTGGCAAAACGTAGAAGTAAAACCTCCCCTTGTTCCTTGAATAAAATCGAACGACCTTTAAAGAATACAAAGGCTTTTATCTTTGCTCCTTCATCCAAAAATCCTTTTGCATGCTTCAATTTGAAGTTGTAATCATGATCATCAGTCTGAGGTCCGAAACGAATCTCTTTGACAACAACCTTGACAGATTTGGCTTTCTGCTCTTTCTGACGTTTCTTATATTGATATAAGAACTTCTGGTAATCAACAATCCTACAAACAGGAGGAACGGCGGTTGGCGAGATCTCCACCAAGTCAAGTCCATGTTCTTCAGCCATACGAAGAGCTTCACGAACAGAGTAAACTCCTTGTTCAATATTTTCACCAACAACACGAACTTCTTTGGCACGGATTCCTTCATTAATCCGAAACTGCACTTTGAGGTCTTCTTTCATTCTCAAAAATTCTATTCTCCTACTTTTAATTATTTATTTGTCGAATCAATCATCGAATTGATTAACCATTTTTTCAATTTCGTCATTCAAAAGAGCGGCAAAGTTAGCAATTTTCATGGAACCTTGATCACCTTCACCCTGTTTTCTTACAGAAACTTCATCATTTTGTGCTTCTTTCTCTCCAACAACCAATAAATAAGGTATTCTCTTCAATTCATTGTCTCTGATTTTACGTCCAATCTTCTCATTTCGGTCATCAACAATGGTACGAATATTTTTTCTGTTCAGGAATTTAGCAACAGATTCAGCATAATCATTGAACTTCTCACTAATCGGGAGAATAACAGCCTGATCCGGTGTCAGCCATAATGGAAACTTGCCACCGGTGTGCTCAATAAGCACAGCCACAAAACGTTCCATCGAACCAAACGGAGCACGATGTATCATCACCGGACGATGTTTCTGGTTGTCGGCACCCGTATATTCAAGTTCGAAACGTTCCGGCAGGTTGTAATCTACTTGTATGGTACCCAACTGCCACTTACGTCCGATAGCATCTCTTACCATGAAATCAAGTTTAGGTCCGTAGAAAGCTGCTTCTCCTAATTCAACAGTAGCTTTCAGCCCTTTCTCTGCACAAGCTTCAACGATGGCTCTTTCAGACTTTTCCCAATTCTCATCACTTCCTATGTATTTGTTCTTATCGTTCGGGTCCCGTAAAGAGATCTGTGCTTCAAAGTTCTCAAAGTCTAAAGCTTTAAAGATAATAAAAATAATATCCATTACTTTCAAAAACTCATCTTTCACCTGATCAGGACTACAGAAGATATGCGCATCATCCTGTGTAAAGCTTCTCACACGCGTCAAACCGTGCAACTCACCGCTCTGTTCGTAACGATAAACCGTTCCAAACTCAGCAAGACGCAAAGGCAGTTCTTTGTATGAACGAGGAAAGCATTTGTAAATCTCACAGTGGTGAGGGCAATTCATTGGTTTCAACAAATACTCTTCTCCTTCTTCAGGAGTATGAATCGGTTGAAACGAGTCTTTACCGTATTTAGCATAGTGACCGGAAGTCACATACAATTCTTTTTGTCCTATATGCGGAGTAATTACCTGCTGGTACCCAAAACGTTTCTGAATCCTCTTCAAAAAGTCTTCCAAGCTAAGACGCAAGGCAGTACCTTTGGGTAACCATAATGGAAGACCTTTACCTACTTTCTCAGAGAAAGCAAAAAGCTCCATTTCCTTACCAATCTTGCGATGGTCACGTTTCTTGGCTTCTTCTAACAATACCAGATATTCATCCAACATTTTCTTTTTCGGGAAAGTGATACCATAGATACGGGTTAGCATCTTACGTTTTTCATCACCTCTCCAATAAGCTCCCGCGACACTAGTCAGTTTGATGGCCTTGATCGGAGCTGTAGTTGGAATATGCGGACCACGACAGAGATCCGTAAATCCACCTTGTGTATATGTAGTAATCGTTCCATCCTGGAGATCATTAATTAATTCAACCTTATACGTTTCTCCTCTTTCACCAAAATAGGACAAAGCCTCACTTTTGGTAATGTCCTTACGGATTATTGCTTCTTTCCTGCCTGCAAGTTCAAGAATCTTTGTCTCAATGGCAGAAAGATCGATTTCTTTAATTACAGCCTCACCAGGATCAACATCATAATAAAATCCGTTTTCTATGGCCGGACCAATTCCAAACAGGATACCCGGATATAGATCTTGCAATGCTTCTGCCATTAAGTGGGCAGATGTATGCCAGAAAGCATGTTTACCTTCCTTGTCATCCCATTTATAAAGAACAACATCCGCATCAGATGTAATCGGACGAGACAAATCGATCGTCTCACCATTAACTCCGACAGATAAAACATCTTGAGCCAGCCGGGGACTAATACTCTCAGCAATCTCCAATCCGGTAACGCCTTTCGGATATTCGCGGACTGACTGATCAGGAAATTTTATTTGTATCATAATCATTTCTATTTAACAACTTGCAAAAGTAGTATTTATTCATTTTATAAGCAATAATTGATTCTATTTTATTCCGAATAGCGTTTTATTATATTATATGCTTCGGGAATACCAAGTTCACCGGCTTTGCTCAAATCAGAAACTCCTTCCTTATCCTTACCTGCTAAAACACGAGTCAAGCCTCTATTAAAATATGCTTCTGCAAAATCAGGTTCTAGTTCGATAGCACGCGTATAATCATCAATAGCACTTTGATACTCCTTTTGTTCAGAATAGATATTGGCACGATTAAAATATGCAGTCACAAACTTTGGATCAAGGGATATGACTTTCCCATAATCCGAAATAATCTTCCATCTTTCCGCACTTGTAGTCTGAGACTCAGTTACCTGTGTTTTGAGCTTTAAAGAACTAATCTTTGCCCCTTTGATTCCAGGGACGTCAAACGATTGGAGAGTACTGGCCACCTTTTCCTCTTCTTCATTTTCCTTCATAGCAGTGGCATATTCAAGTTCTCTCGAAAGTATTAAAGCCCGATTCATATATACAGGCAGATAGGAAGGATTGATCCGTACAAGCGTATTACAATCTTCCAACGCACTTTTCATATCCTGAATCAACATAAAATCAACGGCTCTCCCCATATATGCAGAGATATCTGTACTATCCTCACCAATACGTTTTGAATAATTATCTATGGAAGAGAACCTTTCAGCTACTTGCTCGGAAGTCAATGTCACATCTTTATTTGTCAATATGAGATAATTATTCAAAGAATTATTCTTGTTGATATCTTCGACTACACCTATATAATAAGAAACATGACGCAAATCACTCTCTTGTTTGTACCATGAAAAGTAATATTGAGGTTGTAATCCGATGGAAACATTCCGATTTTGCACACGTCCGCGATATTCATTGCTATAGTTACGTTTGCTTTCATCTTCGGGATCAGCGACTACAAGTCTGTTAAACTTGCTGATATTCTGATCTGAATTTGTACGCACTTTATCTTCTGTGTCATTCTTTGTATTATCATCAGTCTCTTTTGGGGCATTTTTTCCACGATTCATCTCGAGTGTCATCGCCGTTGTATAATCAATCTCTGCCCCGTGTAAATCATTCATCTTTTTACGAGCCTCCGAACGAGCATAATAGGCTGGTACAAAATCATTAAACTTTTTCAGTACTGTTGAATAATCTTCTATAGCTCCTGCCTGATCACCCGTTTCTGAGCGAAGTAAGGCCCGGTTGTAAATCGCCATATAATTATCAGACTCGAAACGGATCACTTTGTCAAAATCATCAATTGCCTTATTGTTATCACCCACCATTGAACGAAGAAGTCCACGATTGAAAAGAGCAATCAGATTAGAAGGGTCAAGATCCAATGCCTTATCATAATCATTCATCGTGCCACGCAAATCATTTAACTGATAGCGTATTATACCGCGGTTAATATAATAGTCTATATTTTTCGGGTCAAGTCGTATCGCTTCATTCAAGTCAATCATCGCAGAAGGTAAGTCCCCGCGTTTGGACAAAATAACCGCACGTATTCCGTAAGCCCTGGAAGAAAACTTATCCATTTTAAGTACCGTATCAATATCTTGTAAAGCTGATACTGTATCCTTCTTCTCCAAATTCATCGCGCTTCGATTCAGATATGCAGGAATATAACTGGGCTGCCTGGATATAAGATGCGAGAATTCTTTTTCCGCCTTGTCATATTCTTTGTTTTGAGCATACGCAATACCTTTGTTCATCCACAGCTGATTGTTGACCGGGTCATACTCCAACCCTTTTGTATAGTCGGCAATTGCACCTGCATAATCGCCTAATTGCTGCCGGGCATATCCCCGACAGGAGTAGACACCAACCACAAAAGGATTTCGCTCCAGAGCCAGAGTACAATCCTCTTCAGCTCCTTTAAAATCCTCAAGCAGCACTTTGGCAATTCCTCGATAGTAATACGGCTCATAAAGATAAGGCTTTGCCTGGATTACCTGATTGAAATACTGAATAGATAGCACATAGTCCTCAAAATAGAGAGCGTTACGACCAATGGAAAGAACCCTGTCCGTATTGATTTGAGCATGTGATGAAAGGGAAAACAAACAAAAAAGTAGTACCCAGACTATATGACGCATTTTTCTTATTTGATTATCTATTATGAACTTGAGGCACAAATGTACCAAAAGAGTAAACACCATACTAGAAAGAAACAGATATTAACGAAAAGCAGACGTAAGAAACGAAAAAGAGTCTCACTGTGGAGACTCTTTTCAATCAGATGATTTTGTTTGTCGTAGTGTCAGGATGAACAATTGTCGGTTTGAAATCTTTTGCCTCTTCAAAGTCCATATAAGCATAAGCCATAATGATGATGATGTCACCCGGTTGCACTTTACGTGCTGCAGCACCGTTTAGGCAGATAGTTCCCGAGCCCCTTTCTCCTTTAATTATATAAGTTTCAAAGCGCTCGCCATTGTTATTATTGACAATATGTACCTTCTCATTAGCAATCAGATTGGCAGCATCCATCAGATCCTCGTCAATCGTAATACTTCCTACGTAATTAAGATCAGCCTGAGTGACCGTTGCCCTGTGAATCTTGGATTTAAGTACTTGAATAAACATAATTAAAATCTTGAGCGACTATTTCTTATAAACGATATTATCAATAAGGCGTATTTTACCGCAATAAATTGTGATACAGCCTACAATGTAAGAGGCATCGTTCCAGCTCTTGACAGATTGCAATGTATCTCCATCCACAATCTCGAAGTATTCCATCCGGAAAACCGGATCGGAAGACAAGCTTTCTTTTACGAATGCCTTGATTTCCTCCACACTCTTTTCAGGTACAAAGGTAGTGCTTTTAAATAATGTCTGCGAGATCTTAGTTGCTTTTTTTCTCTCTTCATCGGAAAGAAGCATATTACGGCTACTGAGTGCAAGACCATTTTCTTCACGCTCAATCGGACATGAAACTATTTCAATAGGTAAATTAAGCTGTTTAGTCATCAGGCGGATAACGGCAACTTGTTGAAAATCTTTTTGTCCGAAGTAGGCACGGTCAGGCTCAACGGCATAAAACAGTTTGCTTACAATCTGAGCAACACCATTAAAATGGCCAGGTCGGGCAGGTCCTTCCATTACTTGATCTAAAGGTGCAAATGAGAAATTACGGGTATCTGGTTCTGGATACATATCCTCTACACTTGGAGCAAAAACGAAATCACATCCTGCCTCATCAAGTAAAGCCATGTCTGCTTCCAATGTTCGGGGATATCGCTCAAGATCACTCTTATCATTAAACTGAGTGGGATTAACAAACACGCTGACTACTGTCACATTATTATCAGCAACACTTCTGTTTACAAGAGATATATGGCCAGCATGCAAAGCACCCATTGTAGGTACGAGTCCGATAGTAAGACCCTTTTCTCGATCTGTCTGAAGAAGAGCCTTCAGTTCGGAAATGGTTGTAATTTTCTTCATTCGTATTATTGTTTTCAAAAAAGAATGCAAAGCAACAGTTTTTTTGCTGAATGTGAAAGAGAAACC
>DATCIB010000183.1:0-4102 GCA_036508045.1 Bacteroidales bacterium | reverse complement strand
TCCAGTGCTACTGTATCTGCTTTTTTGATGTCGACAATCTCAATTCCCTTCATAATTGTATCAGACAACACAGGCAGTAAAGCAGGATGTTTTTGATCTGTTATCAACGAAAGATGCAGATCGGTTTGTTTGCCGATAAGTAACAACGATGAATCTAATTTGGCTGTAAATGTATTTTGTGCCCCCAGATTAGCTGTCAGTGCCAGGCATCCGGCCAAAGCAATCAATTTCAATGAATCTATACGGAATCTCATCTTATTTATTCAATCAGTTTCTTAAACTAAACATTCGTATCAAAGCTTTCACATAGTCCTCATCGGTAGACATTGAGACTGAATCGACTTTACCCTTTTTGAGTATATCATCCAGTTTCTCTTTCTGTTTGATCCACCATAGATTATAGTTTCTGCGTACCGCGGTTGAAGAGGTATCTTTCCATCCTTCTTCACCTGTTTCTGCATCCAGCACCTTCACCAAACCGATATTCGGAAGTACGGTGTCTCTCTTATCATAGATTTGAATAGCCACAAGATCATGTTTGCGGTTTGCAATCGTTATTGGATCTTTGAGAATCTTACTATCCATGAAGTCGGAAATGATAAATGCTGTGCAACGTTTCTTCAACGCGTTCGTAAGATACTTTAGTGCTGCACTCACATCAGTCCCCTTACTCTCCGGCTCAAACTCAATCAATTCCCTGATAATATAGAGGATATGTTTCTTTCCTTTTAGAGGTGGAATAAACTTCTCAATCTTATCGGAAAAGAAAATTACCCCAATCTTATCATTATTCTGTATGGCAGAAAAAGCAAGCGTTGCAGCCACTTCCGTCATAATATCTTTCTTTTGAGCGTTCACCGTACCAAAAAGCCGGCTACCGGAAACGTCCACCAATAGCATGACAGTCAGTTCACGTTCTTCCTCAAAGACTTTGACATATGGCTTATCGTAACGCGCGGTCACGTTCCAGTCAATATCACGGATATCGTCTCCATACTGATATTCGCGGACCTCCGAGAAGGCCATTCCTCGTCCTTTGAAAGCGGTGTGATACTGCCCGGCAAAGATATTTCGGGAGAGTCCCCTGGTCTTTATCTCGATCTGCCTTACTTTTTTAAGCAATTCACTTGTCTGCATAGAATCAAGGTACTTCGATCTTATTCAATATTTCGCTGATAATCTCTTCCGAAGTTAAGTTGTTGGCTTCAGCTTCGTAACTCAATCCGATACGGTGACGCATTACATCATGGCAAACGGCACGAATATCTTCAGGAATCACATATCCTCTGCGTTTGATAAATGCATAGGTACGCGCTGCAAGAGCAAGGTTAATGGAAGCACGAGGAGAAGCACCAAAGTTTATCATCCCTTTGAGTGAGTCTAATCCGGCTTGTTCCGGATAGCGTGTAGCAAAAACGATGTCAACAATATAGCGTTCGATCTTCTCGTCGATATACACTTCACGAACAATATTTCGAGCTTCAAGGATTTCCTCTTTGTTCAACACCGGAGTCAGTTTGATAATCTCACCACTAATATTCTGACGGATGATAATACGTTCCTCCTCTTTCTTTGGATAACCAATGATAACCTTCATCATGAAACGGTCCACCTGAGCTTCAGGAAGCGGATATGTACCTTCTTGTTCGATTGGATTCTGAGTTGCCATAACAAGGAAAGGCTTTGGTAGTTCATACGTCTTATCACCGATGGTCACTTGTCTTTCCTGCATCGCTTCCAGCAGAGCACTCTGCACTTTTGCCGGAGCACGGTTGATTTCATCTGCCAAGATAAAGTTGGCAAAGATCGGACCTTTCTTTATGATAAACTGTTCGGTCTTCTGACTATAGATCATGGTGCCTATTACGTCAGCAGGCAATAAATCCGGGGTAAACTGGATACGGCTGTAATCCGCATCTATCAACGAAGCCATTGTTTTAATGGCTAAGGTCTTTGCAAGTCCGGGAACACCTTCCAACAGGATGTGTCCGTCGGAGAGTAATCCGATCAATAAAGACTCCACCAAATGATTCTGGCCTACAATCATCTTATTCATCCCCATAGTGATTGCATCGACAAAAGAACTCTTACTTTCAATCCGCGCATTCAATTCGCGGATATCCACTGTTTGATTCATATCCTTTCTTTATTTTTTAAATTAATAATCTAACCCTATAAACGAACAAAAGAGAATTTCATTGTACTATATTTCTACTTTTTTCGTGCAAAAATACTACCTATTACGCAATGTGACCGTTATCTCAGTATAAAAAAGTTTAAGAACGACATGAACTCATTTAAGTTAAATTGAATCAGGTATTGTTCTATTCAATACCTTCATAAATATTCGTATCTGTTCCTCTGCATTATAATGCTCATCAATGCGCCGATAGCAATTAGTTCGTATTTCCTCCCTGCTCCAGCAGTTGTCAAAAAGCCACTTTACGATTGTTCCGATGAGAGATTCTATGTCATTCTCCTGAAAGAAGTCACCTGAAAATCCCTGTTCGATTGCCTCATACTCAGGCATCTGTATCGCAAAATTATTATTTGTAACTACAGGAAGACCATAAGAAAGCGCATGAATTGCAGTCAGTCCTACATTCCCGGGAGATGCACACAGAGTCGCATTCTTCAAGTAGCAAGCTATCATTTCCTCATCGTAGATAGCGCCGGTAAACCAACAACGATCTGTCAGACCTGAACTTTTTACTATGTCTTTCATATTGCTTTCCATCGGTCCATCTCCAATAATGACCAGATTGCAAGGATGTTCTCTTCTGTTCAATTGCACAAAAGCATCAATGAGCAATGGAAGATTCTTCACTTTTGTCTGTCTGCCGATAAACAAAAGCACTGGGTCATCATTGCCGAAATAATTTGAATAGAGGGGCTCCAATGGTAGTTCTCTATATCTAAGCGATTTCTTATAATCCAACGAATTGTAAACCACAAACAGTTTATCAGACTTAAACCCCAAGCCTTTCATCACATTCTGTGCATGTTCACTGTACAGAAAAACACCTTCTTGCATGGCAATTAAAAGACGCTGGTTAAAGAGTTTTCCCTTTCCGATTGCCGGGTTACTAATGCCATGTTGCCAGGAATAGACTTTCTTTCCCAGAAAGAGGCAAATCAGATTGAATGGAATCAGCGACAGCGTATGAGGTTCGCCTGATATAATATATGTATCATATTCTTTTCGGAAAGCAAGTTCAATCACACCTTTCCTCCAAACCCAGTTGCCTCTGTAAATATTCTTTAACTCACGTTTGAAACCACGGAGCAGTGAATAATCCATTTTTTCAATCTCTTCCCGCAGGTCTTTCCCGAAATACCAATCACAATGAAGTTCCTGATCCATCTTTTGGAAGATGGGGCTCCGGTAGTGAGGCGCGTAGTTGAGCAGGCAACAGATCTTTTTCATGGATGAATTTGCTTATTTCTTTCCGTTACAACAAGGACACCCATTGCCATGTTCTACCACTAATCTTCCCACCTGACGCATCACTTCATCCACGCTTTGCCCTTTTCGCTTTGCATAATCGATCACTTGCTCGTCATCAATCTTGCTCACCATGAAATATTTGGAAGAAGGAGCTGCAAAGTAACATCCGCATACGCTGGAAGAAGGATCCATCATATAACTCTCGGTGAGACTTGCACCTATCCGATCAGCATCCAGCAGTCGATACATCGTAGCCTTTTCAGAGTGATCCGGTAAAGAAGGATAACCAAATGCTGGTCGAACACCTCTATAACGCTCCTTCAACAAGTCTTCTATGGATGAGTTTTCATCGGGAGCATAACCCCAAATATCCTTGCGAACCTGTAAATGCAGCCATTCTGCCGCAGCCTCTGCCAGTCGGTCTGCTATTGACTGAATTAATATAGCCGAATAATCATCACCTGCTGCTTTAAAAGCCTCTTTCTTTTCGTTCAGGCCGATACCGGAAGTTACGGCAAACAGTCCCATGTAATCTTTCCTTGTCCCTTTCGGAGCAAGATCATCTGCTTGAGAAAGCGATGGACCACCAGACTCCATCTGATTACGAAGTGTATAAAACATGCCAATAGGCTTTTCGTGGTCTTCAATATCATA
>DATCIB010000182.1:0-3745 GCA_036508045.1 Bacteroidales bacterium | reverse complement strand
CAACTTTGATTTAAATTATTATATTTGCGGTAGAGTATTCACTTTTAATAAAACATCATTATGAAACCAGTTGATTCAAAATTACTGTTAGGTTTACTAATTGGAGCCGCAGTAGGAGGAGCTATCACTTATTTGGCAACTTCAGATAAGAAAGAAGAGTGGTTGAAAGATCTTTCCGCATTAGCAGGAAAGGCAAAAGACGGTTTCAATGAAGTGCTAGCCCTCGCAAAAAGCAAATGCTGCTGCACTCCGGAGGCACCTGCAGGACCTGAGACTAGTTCGACAGACGTATAAACCCCTATGATGATGGAAAGAGAACCACGAGCTATATTTGAAGAATTAAGGGAGGATGTATCGGGCTATATGGATACAAGACTTCAGATTCTCAGACTTGATGTCTATGAGAAAACGTCACGGACCATCGCTACTTTATCATTTGGGCTGATACTCCTCTTCTTGGCTTTGTTTGCCTTCTTCTTTATATTCCTGTCTCTCGGATTCTTATTGGGAGAGTGTCTGGGAAGTGTCGCCGGTGGTTTTGCGATTATCGCCGCTTTTTACCTTGCTGCTACCGGTTTGTTTTTTCTCTTTGGAAAACGGATACGGACGTGGCTGATCAATAAAGTCCTGGTCGCACTTTCAACGACCGATTCAAAAGAAGAACAACATGACACTGAATAATCTGCAAGAGCTCCAGATGGAGCGGGAGAGGCTCCACGCTATCAGCAAAGAGCATGAATTCAAACTAAAGGAGGATTATGCGTATCTCAGTGAAAATGCTGGACACATTATCATAGATGCCACCATATCGGCAGCTCAGTACCGCTTGGGGTCAATGTTGCATGGAGATGAGACAGAGAGGGAAGAGAATGGTGAACCGCCCAGGTCCATGACCGCCACTCTGATCGGTGAGATAATAGTATTGGTGAAGGAAAATCTGACTCCTTTGACCATTTTCAGGATCATCAAACCTTTTGTCGTAGCTTTCGTTATTCGTAAAATAAGAAACATGTTTAACCGTTAATGGTTTGACCCTTAGCGCTTTTATTTTGCTTCCTGCCTCTTTGGTGGGAGGTGCAAGTGTGCTCTGCATTGCCCTCATCGACGATTTAACCCTCAAATAGTTTCTGATACAAAATACTTTTATTACTTTTGGCGGTTCAACTTTTTGAAAACGGAAAATACTAGAATGAATATGAACTACAAAATTATTGTTTTGGCCAAACAGGTTCCCGATACAAGAAATGTAGGAAAAGACGCCATGAAAGCAGATGGGACCGTAAACCGTGCTGCTCTATCGGCGATTTTTAATCCTGAAGACTTGAATGCTTTGGAACAGGCTTTACGTATTAAAGAAAAGAATCCAGGATCAACAGTGTATATGCTGACCATGGGTCCGGGCAGAGCTGCAGACATCATCCGCGAAGGTTTGTTTCGTGGAGCTGACGGAGGCTATCTGCTGACTGACCGTGCATTTGCAGGTGCGGATACGCTGGCTACTTCCTATGCTTTGGCTATGGCAATCAGAAAGATCGGTCATTTTGACCTGATCATCGGTGGTCGTCAGGCTATCGACGGTGATACCGCTCAGGTAGGTCCGCAAGTAGCTGAGAAGCTGGGTCTGACACAGATCACCTATGCAGAAGAGATTAAAAGCATTGAAAACGGACGTATCACAGTGACCCGTCATATCCCCGGTGGAGTAGAAACAGTGGAAGGTCCGCTACCCATAGTAGTGACTGTCAATGGTTCGGCAGCATCTTGCCGTCCCCGCAATGCGAAGATGGTGATGAAGTACAAACATGCGCGCACTGTGACTGAAAAGCAACAGGGCAATCTGGATTACACCGATCTGTATGCTACGCATGATTATCTCAATCTGGAGGAATGGAGCGTTGCAGACGTGAAAGGTGATCTTGCACAATGCGGACTGGCCGGTTCACCGACAAAGGTGAAATCCATTCAAAACATTGTCTTCCAGACCAAAGAGAGTAAAACGATCTCCGATTCCAACAAAGATATCGAGGGACTGATTGTCGAACTGTTAGCTAACCATACGATTGGATAAAGATATGAATAACTTATTTGTTTATTGCGAGATAGAAGACGGCATCATTGCCGATGTGAGTCTGGAGCTCCTTACGAAGGGACGTTCATTGGCTAACGAGTTGAAATGTCAACTGGAAGCTGTGATCATCGGAACTTCCTTGAAAGAAGTGGAAAAGCAGGTATTGCCTTACGGCGTGGATAAATTGCATATCTTCGATGCTCCGGGATTGTATCCCTACACGTCCCTTCCTCACACCTCCATCCTGGTGAAGCTGTTTAAGGAAGAGCAACCTCAGATCGCCCTGATGGGTGCTACAGTAATTGGTCGCGACCTTGGTCCACGGGTATCTTCCGCGTTGATTAGTGGATTGACGGCAGACTGTACTTCTCTGGAGATCGGTGATTACGAGGATAAGAAAGAAAATAAGATCTACAAGAATCTGTTGTATCAGATCCGTCCGGCTTTCGGTGGTAACATCGTGGCTACGATTGTCAACCCGGATAACCGTCCGCAGATGGCAACCGTCCGTGAGGGAGTGATGAAAAAACAGATCATCAACACAGAATACAAAGGAAAAGTAGTCCGTCCTGAGGTGAAAGACTTCGTCACAGACGCTGATTTTGTAGTCAAGGTAATCGAACGTCATATTGAAAAATCAAAGAACAATCTGAAAGGTTCTCCCATCATTATTTCAGGAGGCTACGGTGTGGGCTCGAAAGACAACTTCAAACTGTTGTTTGACCTGGCAAAGGTGATCAATGCGGAAGTAGGAGCAAGTCGTGCGGCAGTGGATGCAGGATATGCAGATCATGACCGTCAGGTAGGTCAGACAGGAATAACGGTTCGCCCGAAACTCTACATCGCTTGCGGTATATCCGGACAGATCCAGCACATCGCCGGTATGCAGGAGAGTTCCATCATTATCTCCATCAATAATGATCCGAATGCTCCCATCAATGCAATCGCTGATTATGTGATCAACGGTACTGTCGAACAAGTGATTCCCAAAATGATCAAGTATTACAAACAAAACTCCAAGTAAGAAATGGCTAACTTCTATTTAGATACACCAGAGCTCAGACATCATCTGAACCATCCTTTAATGAAAAGGATCGTGGAGCTCAAAGAACGCGATTACTCTGACAAAGATAAATTTGACTATGCGCCACTCGATTTTGAAGATGCGATGGACAGCTACGACAAAGTGCTGGAGATCATCGGAGAGATCTGTGGTGATATTGTGGCTCCCAATGCGGAAGATGTGGATCATGACGGTCCTACTGTAGCTAACGGCCGTGTGACCTATGCCGCAGGTACTCAGGAAAATCTGGATGCTTGTTGTAAAGCCGGATTGATGGGTATTGCGATGCCAAGATGCTACGGCGGACTTAACTTCCCGATGGTGCCCTATATTGTGGCTGCCGATATCGTGTCACGCAGTGATGCCGGGTTTGGCAATCTCTGGGGATTGCAGGATTGTGCGGAAACACTTCATGAGTTTGCCAACGCCGATCAGAAACAACGCTATATCACCCGTGTATGTGCCGGCGATACCATGTCTATGGACTTGACCGAACCGGATGCCGGTTCCGACCTCCAGGCTGTGATGCTCAAAGCTACCTACAGCGAGAAGGATCAGTGCTGGTACCTCAATGGTGTCAAACGTTTCATCACCAATGGTGACGCAGATGTTCA
>DATCIB010000181.1:0-9236 GCA_036508045.1 Bacteroidales bacterium | reverse complement strand
ATTATGGGCATTTCCAGACACTACGATTGCTGCTGGTGGTTATTTAATTGTGTGGGCGGATAGTAGACCGAAGCACAAACTTCATACATCATTTGTCCTTTCTAATTCTAGCGAGACTCTGCTTTTAACAAAAGGAACAACTATTATTGGTCGAACAAGTTATGATATAACCTTTGATTTGAGATTCGCAGAAAAAACATATGCAAGATTACCCAATGGAACAGGTGATTATGCTTTGCAAGCTCCTTCTTTCAACGTTTCAAATGGAGATGGGTTTTCTGAGAATCTAACAACAACAGGTTTGGTCGTTAATGAAATAGTTCCAGTCAATCTGACTGTGAAAGCCGACCAGGAAGGTGGTTATGATGATTTTATTGAACTATTTAATAATTCCTCCAGTACAGTAAATCTTTCTGACTATTATTTAAGTGATGATGCTACCAATCCTTCAAAATGGCCTTTTCCTTCAGGCACGATTATAGCAGCGGGTGGCTATCTGATTGTTTGGGCAGATAATGATTATATAGACGGTTATGGATGCCATGCTTCTTTCCAATTAGACGCTAAAGGGGAGACAATTTTGCTAACAGATGGTTTAAAGATTATCGATAAGGTAACTTATGGTCATGCAACTGCTGATTTAGGCTATTCACGCGTTCCGAACGGTAAAGGTGATTTTTATTGGCAGGCTGCTACATATAAGAAGACAAATGGTACTACGATTCCTGTAAATGAGGAGATCGTAACGGACATACCTGAGCAAGAGTTTGTGGTATCACATAGTCGTAACAATCAGCAATTGACTGTTTCTTTAGGAAATGATGAGACTAAGAAGATTACAATATATTCGATTACTGCAGCTGTGCAATATTCGGGAGTAATTAACGGGACTTTATCAATACCAACCTCCGATTGGAAGAATGGTGTATATCTGGTATCCATCGGTAATAAAGAGAAAGTAAAGAAGGTGGTTGTTTTAAAATAACGGTTTGAGAACCCTTTCAATAAATAAGAGGCTGCCTTTCGGGACAGCCTCTTATTTATTGAAAGGGTTCTTATCGTTTTTCTAGAATCGAACGGATTGGTGCTATAAACTTGTCAATATTTCCTGCTCCAATTGTAAGCAAGACATCAAGCTCTCTGTTTTGAATCAGCCCCAGCAATTCATCTTCCTGGCAAAGGATTTTCTCCGATGATTCTATTTTATCCAATATAATCTTTGAGGTAATTCCCGGAATAGGTTCTTCTCGCGCAGGGTAGATTTCTAACAAGATGACTTCGTCGAGCAAAGAAAGGCTACGGGCAAAGTCATCTGCAAAATCGCGGGTACGGGAGAAAAGATGGGGTTGAAAGATTCCTGTGATTTTCTTTGTCGGATAGAGGGCTCTGACAGACTCAATACATGCTTTAAGTTCGGCGGGATGGTGAGCGTAGTCATCTATATAGACTATATTATCCTTTTTTACCTGAATGTCAAATCGTCTTTTGGCTCCTTTGAAAGAAGCCATTGCTTTTCGAATCTCATCTTCACTCGCACCGCAAAGATAGGCCAGAGCCATTGCTGCAATCCCATTTTCAATATTGATTTTAACAGGAACTCCTAGTTGAATATCTATTATTGTTCTTTCCGGAGTTACAAAGTCAAAGATGATTTCCCCACCTCCAATACGAATATTATCAGCATGAAAGTCTCCTTCGTTTTCCATTGAATAATGAAAAACCTTTACACTTTTATCGGCTTGAATATTCAACTCAAGCCCGTATTTTATCATAAGAACACCATTCGGTTGTATCAAAGATGTAAAGTGTTCAAAGCTTTTTACTACTTCTTCCTTGGTCCCATAAATATCAAGATGGTCTGCGTCAATGGCTGTAATTACAGCCATGAACGGATGCAGCCAATGGAATGAACGATCATATTCATCAGCCTCAATGACAGTATAAGGGCTATTCTCAGACAAAATCAGATTACTGTTGTAATTTTTCAGGATTCCACCTAAGAAGGCATTGCATTCAATAGATGATTGCTTGAGAATATGGGCCAGCATACTTGAGGTTGTTGTCTTTCCATGTGTGCCTGAGATGCATAAACCTTTACTGGCAAGTGTAATTTGCCCTAATACCTGAGCACGTTTCATGATGGAATACCCATTCTCGCGAAAATATGTAAGTTCGCTGTGTGACTCAGGAATAGCAGGGGTATATACTACGAGTGTCTCTTTTGTATTGAGGCAATATTCAGGAATAAGAGAAACATCGTCTTTGAAATGTAACTCAGCACCTTCTTTTGTCAATTGATTGGTTAACTCACTCTTGGTACGATCATAACCGGCTACTTTTATCTTTTTTGTTAGGAAGTATCGTTCCAGATTGCTCATACCAATACCACCTGCTCCTACAAAGTAAACAGATTTTACTTGTTCAATATTCATAATTTAGTTCTTATTTTTTAGGGAAAAGCTTCGCTATTTCATCTACAATACGTTCGGCAGAGTCTTTCTCTGCCAACTGGATAATATTCGAATGTAATTTGTTTAATTGTTGATCATCATTGATTGTTTTATAGGCAACGTCAATTAAAGTCTCTTCTGCATCTGCATCTGTGATTAGTAAAGCCGCATCATTGTTCACCAAAACCATGGCATTTTTCGTCTGATGGTCTTCAGCGACATTAGGAGAGGGAACAAGAATGGTCGGTTTGCCTAACAGGCACAATTCTGATATGGAACTAGCACCTGCACGTGATATGACAAGATCTGCAATCAAATAGGCAAGATCCATCTGAGCAATGAAAGATACTATCTTAAGATTCCGTGATTTACAGAAAAGTGACTTTTGTTGAGCTTTCTCATAATAGTACTTTCCAGTTTGCCACAATACCTGGACATCTCCAGTATCTATTTGTTTAAGTCTAGCGAGCACTGATCTGTTTATTGTGCGTGCTCCAAGGCTTCCTCCGATAATTAATATGGTTTTCTTATCCGGGTCCATGCCGAATGTTTCATACGCAAGTTTTTTATCCTTACCAAGTGCTAATAGTTCTTTTCTAACGGGATTTCCAGTCATGACAATCCGGTTGGCCGGAAAGTATTTTTCCATACCCGGATAGGCAACACATATAGTCGAGGCTTTAGAAGCAAGAATCTTATTCGTAATACCGGGGAAGGAATTTTGTTCTTGAATGAGGATGGGCACTTTAAGAGTGGATGCTGCTTTCATCAGCGGACCACTTGCATATCCTCCAACACCTACAGCAACATCTGGCTGAAAAGAGCGAACGATTTGTCTTGCTTTCCACAAGCTAATCGCCAGTTTATATAAAACAGGGATATTTTTGAGCAAATTACTTCTGTCAAATCCTTGAACAGGAAGTCCTATTATCTCATAACCAGCAGCAGGGACTTTTTCCATTTCCATACGTCCGAGTGCACCGACAAACTTTATATCACAATCAGGATACCTTGTTTTGAAGGCATTAGCAATTGCAATAGCAGGGAAGATATGCCCCCCGGTGCCTCCTCCACTTATGATGATACGAACTCCTTTTTTCATCCTATATTGATAATTATATTTTCTCGTTTACAAGTTTTACTCCTGGTGGAACCACTTCTTTCTCTTCTTCACCGATTTCGTCTTTTGATGTCGTGCGGCTTATACTAAGGATGATACCAAAATAGACACAAGTCATGATTGTAGAAGTACCTCCACGGCTTATTAAAGGCAAGGGTTGTCCGGTAACAGGAAGCAAACTCACAGCTACACCCATGTTTATTAATGCTTGCAAAACAATAACAAGCGTGGCACCCATTAGTAAAAAAGCATAGAAGGAACGGCTACAGCGTCTTGCCAGAATGCCGGCCCTAAACATCAAGATTAGATAGAGTGCTAGCACAAAAGTGCCGCCAATCAGCCCCGTTTCCTCTATAATTATTGCATAGATAAAGTCAGAATAGGCTTGAGGTAGGAAGTCTCTTTCCTGACTATTTCCCAGGAATTTGCCGAAAATGCCTCCGGTAGCTATCGCTATTTTAGAATGCGATACCTGATAGTTATCGTCATTAAAAACAATTTTGAGATCTGTCTCGGGAGTGATCCCTTCAGAATGATTTGAAAGACGTTCTGTCCATGTCGGAAGTCGTCCAAGTAGAGGCGTGTCTCGGGGTATTACTGGCGCCAATACAAACAGCAGAATGGCAAGAACTCCTCCAATTATTGAGGTAGTAATAGCTAGCTTTATTATCGGAATCCGTCCGATAAACATCATGATAAAACTGATCATTCCCAACATGCCTGCTGTAGAAAAATTCTCAGGAAGAATTAGGCCGCAGAACATAAATGTAATTATCAGAATGATCTTAAAGGTCCGGTTAATTGATTCCTTATCATCTTTCATGCGGCTCAATAAGAGCGCTATAGTTGTGATTACAGCAAGTTTAGCAAGTTCGGATGGTTGAAACTGGACTCCGCCAATACTTAACCAACGTGTTGCCTCATTAGCTTTCACCCCCAAAAAAGGTGTCACTATTAGCAGAATGGCTGCGATAGGAATAAATAGCACTGGTATTGTCCTGAAAAACTTAGGGGGAACAAATTGGATAGCAATAACGACTGCTGTACCTATCATAAGAAACATAAAATGACGTACAAAAGGACGCCAATATTCATGCAAGGAATTAGTCAATGAACTGGAAGCACTGAAGACTTCCAACATGGAGATAGTCAGTATAATAAGGTATATAGTCCAAATTACCCTGTCCCCTTTAATGATAGTTTTAAATATCCCCATTTTTCTTTTATAGTTTTAAGACGCATTCTTTAAATTGCTCGCCACGATCTTCATAGTTTTTAAACAAGTCAAAGCTTGCGCAGCAAGGAGAGAGTAGCACAGTATCCCCTTTATGAGCAACCGAGTAAGCTTTGGTCACGGCTTCTTTCATGGATTTTGTATCAAAAACAGCAGGCACCTTTCCGTCAAAGAATGAATGAAGCTTATTGTTGTCGACACCTAAACAGATAATAGTGTGAACTTTATGCTTGACCAGATTTTCAATTTCAGTATAATCATTACCCTTATCTTTTCCTCCGAGAATAAGAACGACAGGAGTCTGCATACTTTCCAAAGCGTACCAGCAAGAGTTTACATTCGTTGCTTTAGAATCATTGATATAACGGACTCCTCTCACGGAAGCAACGTATTTTAATCGATGTTCTACCCCTTCAAAGGAACTTAAAGCTTTGCGTATGTCATCTTTCTTTATGTTTACCAGATTAGCAGAGATTCCTGCTGCTAAAGAATTATAAAGATTATGAGTACCCGTAAGAGCCAATTCTTCCTTGGCCATTATTAAAGCCTCATTAGATAGGTCGATAACTAAGTTGTCTTCGTCAGTGTAGGCAATCACATCCATAGCTTTGTTTTCTGCAAATGGGTATAATTTTGCATGGAGCGGATGTTTTTGCAACTCTTTAGTTATGATTGGGTCATCATTCCAGAAGATGAATGCATCATCATGAGTTTGGTTTTGAGTAATCCTGAATTTTGCGTCTACATAGTTTTGCATCTCATATCCATATCTATCCAGGTGGTCAGGAGTTATGTTGAGAAGAATAGCTATATCTGCTTTAAAGTTGTACATATTGTCCAGTTGGAAACTGCTTAGTTCAATGACATAATAATCATATTTCTCCGTAGCTACCTGAAAAGCAAGACTTTTTCCTACATTACCGGCCAGACCAACGTTCAATCCGGCATCTTTCAGAATATGGTAGGTAAGTAGGGTCGTTGTCGTTTTCCCATTACTGCCTGTGATGCAAATCATCTTTGCTTTTGTATATCTTCCGGCAAATTCAATTTCAGAAATGATTGGAATATTCCTTTCTTTAATCTTCTGAATGATGGGAGCGTTATCAGGAATCCCCGGACTCTTTATTATTTCATTCGCATTCAGGACCAGGACTTCGGAATGCTGTTTTTCCTCCCATGCTATTGAATATGAGTCAAGGATCTCTTTTTGTTGAGGCTGAATAGCGGAGAAGTCTGAAACAAAGACATCAAAACCTTTCATCTTTGCCAGGACTGCTGCTCCTGTCCCGCTTTCTCCAGCCCCTAATACAACAATTCTTTCCATTTATCTGACTTTTAGAGTAATAATAGTAATAGCAGCCAAAATGATTGACACGATCCAAAAACGAACGACGATCTTAGACTCCGGAATCTTCTGAAGTGGAAATTGAAGCAGTGCGTCAATCCCTGCATTGCCTGCTTTCTGAAAATGATGGTGAATAGGGCTCATCTTAAAGATTCGCTTACCGACACCCGTTCTTTTCTTAGTAAATTTAAAATAGGAGACTTGCATTAAAACAGATATGCTTTCGACGAAAAACATTCCGCATAAAATTGGCACCAATAACTCTTTGTGGATTATCATCGCAAAAACGCCGATGATTCCACCCAGGGTCAAGCTTCCGGTATCACCCATAAATACTTGAGCCGGAAAAGAGTTGAACCAGAGAAATCCGATGGTGGCTCCTGTGAAGGCACTGATGAAAACTACTAATTCCTCCGTTCCCGGAATAAACATTATATTTAGATATGAAGCATAAGTTACGTGGCTGGACACATATGCCAGAATGCCCAATGCAATACCAATAATTGCAGAAATACCAGTGGTGAGCCCATCGAGCCCATCTGTTAGATTAGCACCATTTGATACTGCGGTAACAACAATGATTGTCACTAAGACAAACAAGATCCAACCGCCAAATTCCGCATAATCACCAAGCCATTTTGTAAAGTCTGCATAATCAAGATTGTTATTTTTGAAAAATGGAATAGTAGTTATAGTAGATTTAATATGTTCAGGGCTGTGAATTGTTTCAATGTTATCCCCTTTTCGGATTTGAGTGTTTTCCCGAATGACAGCACTAGGACTCAGATAAAGAATCATTCCAACAATTAAACCAAGCCCCACTTGCCCAACAATTTTAGTTCTTGCTTTCATCCCCTCCTTGTGTTTCTTGAATACTTTTATGTAGTCGTCCACAAAACCGATGCCACCCATCCACAGAGTAGTTATAATCATTAGAACCATGTAAATATTGTCCAATCGTCCAAGGAGTAATACAGGAACGAGAATTGATATAATAATAATAACCCCACCCATTGTCGGAGTCCCTTTTTTGCTGAGCTGTCCTTCAAGACCCAAGTCACGGATTACCTCGCCGACCTGTTTCAATTGCAGTCGATCAATGATTCTTTTACCAATCACTGTCGCCATAAACATGGCAATAATAAAAGATAATATGGATCGGAAAGAGATATATTTGAACATACCACTTCCGGGTATGTCATATTGATCTAAAAAGTTAAACAAATAATATAGCATATACTATCTCCTAGATTTCATTATTAAATAGTTCTTCCACGATTTCTTTATCATCAAAATGATGTTTGACACCCTTAATATCCTGGTAGTTTTCATGTCCTTTTCCGGCAATTAATATCACATCACCTTTCTTAGCCAGCATGCAAGCTGTTTTAATGGCCTGTTTCCGATCTTGTATGACAAGAGCATTTTTCTTTTGCTCACTGGTGAGGCCCTCTAGCATATCATTGAGAATATCTTCGGGTTCTTCAAAACGAGGGTTATCTGAGGTAAGAATTATCTGATCGCTTCCTTTTGCTGATTCTTTAGCCATGATAGGACGTTTACCTTTGTCTCTATTTCCTCCTGCGCCAACAACAGTGATAATCTTTCCATTACCTTCTACTACTTCATGAATTGCCTGCAATACATTGACTAAGGCATCAGGAGTGTGTGCATAATCGACAATAGCAGTCACACCGTCTTTGGAGTGAATTGTCTCAAATCGGCCCGCAACAGGATGGAGGTCACTCAATGCAACTAATACTTCATCAGGATGTTGTCCCAGCAAAATGGCTGTTCCATAAATCGCAAGTAAGTTTGAAGCATTGAATCTCCCAATAAATTGTACATGAGCTTCCTTCCCATTTATTTGAAGTGACATCCCGTTTATATACTTCTCCAGGATCTTCCCTTTAAAGTCTGCCAATGTCAAGAGTGAATAGGAGTATTTTTTAGCAGAGGTGTTTTGAAGCATGACAAGTCCGGTCTTATCATCCAGATTTGTCAATGCGAATGCCTGACTTGGAAGCATGTCAAAGAATGACTTTTTTGCCTTCAGATAAGCATCTACCGTCTTGTGATAATCCAGATGATCTCGCGTCAGGTTTGTAAAGATACCTCCTGCAAAATGCAATCCATGAATTCTTTTCTGAACAACCGCATGCGAGCTAACCTCCATGAATGCATATTGGCAACCTTTGTCAACCATCATTGCCAGGAGCTCATTGATTGTGATAGGATCTGGCGTTGTATTAGCTGTCGGAAATTGCTCTTCTTCCACGATATTACATACTGTTGAAAGCAATCCTGCTTTGTAGCCCAACTTGCGAAAGAGATTATATAAGGTAGTTGCAATTGTTGTTTTCCCATTTGTGCCGGTTACCCCGGTCAATATTATATTTTGTGAAGGATGACCATACCATGCAGAGGCAATAGCTCCTAATGATTCAGCGCTTTCTTTTACAAGTACATATGTGATTCCTTCTTTGAGACCTCCTTTGGGAATATATTCGCAAACAATCGCCTTGCATCCGCATTCAATAGCAGAAGATATATAATCATGACCATTAGAGGTTGTACCGTTGACTGCAATGAACAGGAAACCTTCCGCTGCTTTACGTGAGTCAAATCCAATAGAAGAAATTTCCGTTTCCGGGGTTCCTTTGATTTCTATGAAGCTGACATCTGACAATAATCTTTGTAGTTGCATAAAAAGTTCTATTTTAGTGATAAACTAATTGTTGTACCTTTGTTAATTATCGATCCACTTTGAACAGACTGTTTGTACACAGCACCCATCCCATTAATATTGACGTTTAATCCGGATTTTTCTAATAAGAAAACAGCATCCTTTGCACTCATGCCAATAACATTAGGAACGAGTCTGTCAACAGTTCTTGCATCCGTTAGTTCGAGGTTGTCTTCTTTGCTTAATTTGACTTTTGTCCATTCTGAATCATCGGCTTCACCGTCTGAATAGTTAATATTTAATTTCTTCAACGCAGTGACCACCTCTTTATGCATTCCTCCTTTTATTGTTGGAGCATAAACCATGTTTGAATCAACCTCAATCTCGTCTGGTTCTCGTAG
>DATCIB010000180.1:0-4085 GCA_036508045.1 Bacteroidales bacterium | reverse complement strand
AGTAGCATCCAGCTCTTTCCTCGAAAGCTGACAAATACACGAATGCGGCAGGTCTTCTGACTTACTCCCCTCTCTGGATGTCTTCCCATGCGATGAAGCACAGTGACTAAGCAGATTCCATGAGGTATGTGGAGATTACAGCAGCGGGACTGTCCGGGATTTACACCCGGTTCCCTTTTAATCTTTCTCCCAACGAAGGGGAAGAAAGAAACCGAAATCGCAGCAAAGATACTATATTGTTTCGAAAACGAAAACTTTTGCAAGAAAGATATTAATCCTCATAATATTCCATTGGTTCCTCACCATCGAACTCTGATTCGACAGTGGCACATGGATCAAGGTATTGATCAGGCACATCAAACTTTTCATCCTGAGAATAGCCCAATTCCGGGTCTTTGTATACCTTATTCATATAAATAGCCCAAACTGGTAAAGAAAGGTTTGCTCCTTGTCCGTCCACCATGTTATTGAAGTGGATATCACGATCTTCACCTCCTACCCACACTCCGGATACCAGACTTGGGGAAAATCCCATGAACCAAGCATCAGAGTTTCGTTGGGTGGTTCCTGTCTTGCCCCCCATCTGAGCCCTTATATTGTAAATACTACCGCGCACACGCATACCGGTACCTTGGTTGATGACAGCTTGCAACATGGACAACATCTTATAGGAAGTCTCTTCACTGAACACCTCATACACCTGTGGCACGAAATTGGCAATCACATTACCGCGGTTATCTTCTATACGGGTGACGAAGAGTGGTTCGCAACGTACTCCTTTATTGGCAAAAGCAGTGTACGCGCTGACCATCTCACCGACAGAGACCTCGCATGGGCCAAGACATAAAGAGATGACTGCATCAATCTTATTTTTCAGCCCGAAAGAGTGTAGCAAACTAACAAAGCCTTCCGGCGACAGTTTGCTCATCACATAGGCAGAAATCCAGTTATTGGAATTGGCAAGTCCCCATTTCAAGGTAACCATCTCTCCTATCCGTTTCTTAGAAGAGTTTTTTGGTGTCCACGGTGTTCCGTTGGCATCGAAATATGTTTGCTGCGCATTCAACGCCTCATCACAGGGAGTAAAACCATTTTCCATGGCAAATGTGTACAGGTAAGGTTTGATAGTAGAGCCCACCTGACGACGGCCGACCATTGCCATGTCATACTGGAAATAACGAAAATCAGGACCGCCAACGTACGCTTTTACATGTCCTGTGCGTGGATCCATCGACATGAAACCAACACGCAGGAAGGTTTTTTGATAACGGATAGAATCCATTGGGGTCATGACTGTATCCACAACTCCTTCATAGGAGAAGACGCGCATATCTACCGGGGTGTTGAAAGCTTTGCTAATCTCCTGCTCACTGCATCCGGCCTTCTTCATTCCTCTGTATCGGTCGGAAAGCTTCATGGAACGATCGAGAATGGTACGGATCTCTTCCGGCGTGAGTTGACTGGAGAAGGGGCGGTAAGACTTGTTTTGTTTCTCTTTTGAAAACTTCGGCTGTATCTTATCACCGATATGAGCACGTATTGCTTCTTCAGCATAGGTCTGCATCCGTGAATCTATGGTGGTGAAGATCTTGAGTCCGTCAGCAGCGATGTTATAATAGTCTCCGTTCGCCTTTTTATTCTTATTGCACCATCCATAGAGTGGATTAGTCTCCCAAGCTAGTGAGTCTTCGTGGTACATTTGCATCTGCCAGGAGGCGTAATTGCGACGGAAGGGCTCTTTGGCTATCATCATCAAACGGAGATATTCACGGAAATAGGGAGCTAGTCCTTCTTTGTGATCCACCCTGCTGTACTTGACAACCAGCGGAAGTACCTTTATTGAGTCACATTCCTCTTGGGTAAGGACACCGGCTTTGCGCATCTGTCCGAGCACTACATCACGTCGCCCCCGGGTAAGATCTTTGCGGCGCACCGGATTGAAATAGGAAGGGTTCTTGCACATACCGATCAGGGTGGCCGCTTCCTGGATGTTCAGCTTCTTGGGTGACTTGTCAAAATAGACCTGTGCGGCAGTCTTGATTCCTACCGCATTATTGAGAAAATCAAACTTATTGAGATACATCGCGATAATCTCTTCTTTGGTATAGAGTCGCTCCAGTTGCACTGCAATAACCCATTCAATAGGCTTCTGAAATACACGTTCCATGACATTGTCTACCGCAGGGGAAAAGAGTTGCTTGGCGAGCTGTTGGGTAATGGTACTGCCTCCTCCGGCATTCTTCTGGCGAAAGAAACCTCTTTTTACTATGGCGCGTACTAATGCGATCGCGTCAATCCCTGAATGGGATTCAAAACGTGCATCTTCAGTAGCAATCAATGCATTAACAATGTTGGGGGATAAGTCTTTATAGTCGACCCAGACGCGGTTTCCTTTGTCTGTAGAATATCGTCCGAGCACTTGCATATCGACTGAGTAAACCTCTGTGGCAAACTTATTCTTTGGATTTTCAAGGTCTTCAACAGGTGGCATATAACCGACTTTGCCATTTGCAATCAAAATGAAGAGGATCACAAATGTCACAACAATCGCGGCAAAAAGTCCCCAGATAGATAGAATCAGCCCAAGATAACGGGGCTTATTGCCGGAAATTACTTTTTTCTCTTTTTCCATTGTATGCTTGTTATTCGGATAATCTGAATTTTGGAAACAAAAGTAAGTTATTTATCGGAGATAGAGAAGAAAAAGAAAGAGGTTGTGTCGAAAAAGGAACACAAATAGATACAGGATAGGTAGATTTGTACTATTTTTGTGAAATAAAATGGTTAACTAAAAGAATTATATTCGATACTAATAACCGAACGATATGAATGCCAACAGCTTCGTTTCCATTAATGATATTTCTAAAGAGAAAATCATCGAACTTCTTGAAAGTGCAAAAAGGTTTGAGGAGAATCCGAATCAGGATCTTTTACTAGGGAAGATCGTAGCCACTCTGTTTTTTGAGCCTTCTACCCGCACTCGTTTGAGTTTTGAAGCTGCTGTAAATAGGCTTGGCGGACGAATTATCGGTTTTTCTGATGCGTCTACAACCAGTTCGTCGAAGGGAGAGACCTTAAAAGACACGATCACAATGGTGAGTGGATATGCCGATCTGATTATCATGCGCCATTATCTGGACGGGGCTGCCAGATATGCCTCGGAAGTCTCTTCGATTCCTATCATTAATGCAGGGGATGGCTCTAACCAGCATCCATCACAAACGATGTTGGATCTCTATTCCATCTTTAAGACGCAGGGCACATTGGACAATCTCAATATCTGCATGGTCGGCGACCTGAAATATGGGCGTACAGTACACTCTCTGCTTATGGCACTGTCTAAATTCAATCCCACATTTCGCTTTGTGGCTCCTGAGGAACTGAAAATGCCGGTCGAGTATAAGATCTTTTGTGACAATAATGGCATCAATTATTCGGAGCATTCCGATCTGATGGAGGTGATTGATGAAGCTGATATTTTGTATATGACAAGAGTGCAGCGTGAACGATTTGTCGATCTGATGGAATACGAGAAGGTGAAGAATTGCTATATTCTCAAAAATAAGATGCTTGACAATACCAAAGATAATCTCAAAGTGTTACACCCGCTTCCAAGAGTCAATGAGATAGAAATGGATGTAGACTCAAACCCGAAAGCATACTATTTCCAACAGGCTCGCAACGGGGTGTTTGCCAGACAAGCAATCATCTGCGATGTACTTGGTATAAAATAAAAAACAGGAGACTTAGAGAATGAATAAAAAAGAACTTTTAGTGGCAGGACTTCAAAATGGAACTGTCATCGATCACATACCTTCCGATAGGCTATTCAAAGTGGTATCCATGTTAAAACTGGACATTTTGAGCAATCCTATCACCATCGGCAACAATCTCATTAGCAAAAAGAGCGGTACGAAAGGGATCATCAAAGTGACTGACAAATACTTTGAGAAAAATGAGATTGACCGCGTCGCACTGATTGCTCCTCATGCCAAACTGAACCGGATCGCCAATTACGAAGTCGTGGAAAAGAAAGAGCTGGAGCTCCCGGACGAACTGATTGATATTGTAAAGTGCGCCAATCC
>DATCIB010000179.1:0-3129 GCA_036508045.1 Bacteroidales bacterium | reverse complement strand
ATGGAATAATCTTCTTGTGCAAATCCTTGTGGTGCGGTAGTAATCAACAATAGCAGGAGAATTGCCGCATTTCTAATACTTTTATTCATCGGTATCTATGGTATTTATAATCGTATGCAAATTAACTGAATCTTTAGCACTTGCACAAATATCGATCCATTTTGATTGCATAATCCGCAAACAATCCTTACATTCGTGCAATAAAGCAAGCTCAATGAAGGAGATACATCATAAAAAGGAACGTACTTCCATCCGGAAGCGACGGGTGGAAAACAATCAGATTGCCGAACAATACCAGTATTTGGGAATGCACAGTGAGGTGACCACTCAATTCATATTAATCTCATATAACAAGGAAGGAATGGATGAATTGCAATCTGACAGCTATGCAGAGATTCTTCATGCTATACAGCCTTCAAAAACAAACTGGCTTATTGTAAAAGGACTGACAAATACAGAGGCTATTTCGCATATTGGTCAAAACGTTGGGCTAGGCAGGCTGGAAATACAGGACATCCTTAATTCCAATCATCCTGCCAAGATTGAGACAACTACCAATCACATACTGATTGTACTCAATGAATGTTATCAGGAGGAAGAGACCTTAAAACAAGAGCACTTTACTTTACTCCTGAAAAAGGATCTTCTGATCATTTTTCAGGAGACGGAACTCCATCTTTTCAAAAATGTGAAAGAGGCTATCAACGATAATAAAGCGCAAATCAGAGAGAAAAACAGCGATTACCTGCTCAGCGTATTGCTCAATAATACGATTGGCAGCTATATCACTCTTTTGCTTCAACTGGAAGATACACTTGGAGAACTAGAAGACACGTTGCTAGAGCAGACTGAAGACAAAGATATCCGTCTACAGATTCTAAAAGCCAGAAAAGAATACCGGATGATCAAACAAACCATCGGTATCTTGAATGAAGAGTATAACCAACTGCTCTTTCCGGACAATGCGCTTATTGGGATACAGGCAAAAAGTGCATTCAGCGATGTGAAAGATCACTTGAAATACTCCTCGCAGCTCCTCGAATCGTGCAGGGAAATGTTCTCTTCATTATCAGACCTTTATGTCTCAAATAATGACCTAAGGATGAACAGCATCATGCAACGCCTGACTGTGGTTGCCACTATCTTCATTCCGCTCACCTTCCTGGCCGGTGTATGGGGAATGAACTTCAAAGTGATGCCCGAACTGAGTTGGAGTTTTGGTTACCCATTGGCTTGGATCATCATGATTATCACAGGACTCTTCCTTTGGCTATTCTTCGCCAGGCACAAGTGGTTCTGAGCATTTTCTGCGTCGTATAAGTAGTACGATAGCTCCTATAAGAATTATTCCGAGTACGATAAATGAATGGATCATGCGGGGTGAAGTTTCAGAGTCTTTCCGTGCAAGATAACGGATGGATTGAAGCAGGAATCGGTTGTTATCTTTCGGGTTTCCATCCTTTATTATTGAACCGGTAGATACCAGGATTATCTTCGCAGGTCTGCTTTTCTTCAATGTGGTTGTCGTGGTGTGCACCTCTGCCGGTACCATCCGGTTGCGAAAGAGTGAAGGAAATAGTCCTTCAGCCATGACAGCAATTGGATAGCGGATACCATCAGGTGTAAAAGAGGAATTACCGGCAGACAATTCAATCATTCCGGGCAACGAAATCGTTTCCCCTTTTCCAGACGAATGCAACAAGGTAGTAACAGTGAGATCTTCAGCTGCATCCACAATCTCTATTGGTGATAAATAATCGCCTTTTACTTTGCGTATTCCATTGGTTATTGGATGGCGCTCAGAAGGAAGGAGTTGAATCGAATAGGGCCAAAGTAACCTTGAAGGTACCACGGACTCACCACTTCCTATTGTTACATCGATAGAATCGCACAAGCCATCCATTACGATTGTCGGAGCAATACGCAACCCATACGTAAAAAAAAGATCGTTGAGGTTGAGATCCATAGACATCACCGGTGTCTCCCCTTTGAGATATAGTTCAGTCAGAGAGAGACGGCAACCATCAAGCAACCAAAGCATATTACCTCCTTGCATCAGATATTGATCCAGTTCATATTTCTCCGCATCAGAAAATGCCGTCTGAGGAGAAGCAACAATAATCACATCATAAGCATCCAATTCGCCGACAGTACCGGTCAGCATACCCATATCCACCCGAAAATAAGAAGAAAGAGAGTCAAGTATCTCGCTGACAGATTCCTCCTTCCATTCATTATGCCCTTGAATGAAAGCAACTGAGATCGTATCCTGTTGAGAATAAGCAGAAAAACTATTCATAGTCAAGGTTGAGGTGAGCAATATTAAAAGAATAGTTTTATAGATGATGTTACTTTCCACAAAAGGTTTCTTCATAGTGAAGTATATTTGTTGTATATTTGAACAAGAAAACAAAATTACAATTTTTACTGTAGTACCTACTAATTAGGGTCCTATTTCTGCAATATGAGAAACAGTATTTACATTCTATGCGGTATACTCCTCTTTATCATTGCAGTTGCTTGGGGAGTGAATAAATTCATTGCACTGAGCAATGCAGAAAAATACTATAATGTAAATCTTTTCTCACTCATTCCATCCGATAACAAGATCATCTTCTATACTGAAAACTTTACCAGTTACGAAAAGGCTTTTTCTGAAAACAAATACTTTCAGGATCAAATAATCAATTTGCCTGACAGAGAAAGACCGTTCTTGAAAAAAGTATCCAGGTTATTACGTGAAGATAAGATCCCATCTGAGATGCTTTCAAAAGAGTTGATTATCTCCTTTAGTGAGTCAGACCCTAACAAACCTCTTTTTCTTATAAGAGTACAAGAATACGAAAAGTCAAAGACAAAAAAGCTTCTTGATGAAGTAGTCTTTCCGGGATACAAACCTATAAAAGCAAAATACAAAGAAGCAACCATCTATTTTTATCCTTTGGCTGATGGAGACTTCTTCTGTTGTACTCTCTTCAACGGTTCTTTTGCAGGAAGCAGAAGCCGGAAACAGGTCGAGAAGGTGATTGATCACGATGTAATCAAAGACAGTAACTTTACAGAAGTTACTGTGTCAAGAGGGAATGATGTCATCGGGTCCATCTTTTACGAAAAAAAAGACTCTTTATC
>DATCIB010000178.1:0-8797 GCA_036508045.1 Bacteroidales bacterium | reverse complement strand
AACTGCCAGCATCGGAATAGCCGAGGATCTCTTTGGCACGATCATCACCGGAGACGATAACAAATCCGTTATTATTGCCGGTGTTGACGATGTAATAGAGGGCATTGCCAGAAGATCTGGCACTGTCTGTGCAGGTATAGGCAATGGTGAAAGAGGTTGCTTCAGAGAGACTTCTTGCTGCCACAGATGGCTGCTCTTTCTGAAGGAAGGAACGGGCGGAAAGGAGTGCTTCATTTCTGGTTCTGGATCTGCCGGATGCACCGGGGACTACTAATGCGAGGAGAAGAAAAAGAAGGAAGGCTCTTTTTAATCTGTTTAGGGTTAGAGACAGAATACAGTTTGTTTTCATGGTATAGTTGTTATTTCAGTTCACAGCTAATTGCCGCGATTCATTTATTGAGCGCAAAGGTAGGCAAATTACATTAGCAGCAAACAGTTTGAAAAACAATATGCTAAACTCCAATGAGGTTATTGCCTCCGGGTAGTTCTGGTGCCGCAGGTGCTGTGGTGAAAGAAATGTGATTGATCTGATTACTTGTATATGGCTGTTACCTGGTTGTCTATCTCCAGATAGGAGGGCACTTTTCCTGTTTTTAGCCATACCTCTGATAGGTTGGGATTCCTATAAGACCACAAAACATTGAGTTTTCCACACTTACTTAAGTCCAGGGTACCGGTCAGGTTATTGTTGGTGCAGTCCAAAAGATACAACTCTGGACATTTGCTTGCATCTATCGCAGTAAGATGATTATCACGGCAACTGACACCTTCCAATTTCGGGTAGTGAGTAAGATCAATACTACTGATATTATTGAACGAACAATCCAAATGTTTCAATTTAGTGCATCCACTGTAATTTAAGGTCTCCAGTTTATTCATTGCACAAACTAATTGGAACAGATTTACACATTGACTGACATCTAAGGTCGTGAGCTTATTTCCATCACATTCAAGTATTGTCAAGGTGGTGCATCCATTAACAATTAACGAAGTAATTTCATTCAAGGAGCACCTCATATATGTAAGCGATTTACATTTACTGATATCCAGCGTTGTCAGGTCATTATAAGTAACTTTCAGAACAGAAAGATTATGAAAGACTTCAATGCCTTTGAGGGAATGAATAAATTTATGTTCGATATACATCTGAGTGACACCGTCTGCTTCTGAAGCGGAGACTTTGCCATCTTTGTTCGTATCAAAGTTTTCATGACAATATTGCTTGAACGTGATGTCATCCATCTGATCACATACATCTACTACCACTTCTGGTTCATTATTGTTGTCATCGCTACAGGCGATAAATCCTGTATATAGTGTTGCCATGAATAAGGCAGAAAAGAATTGGTTTGTTTTCATTGTTACTAGATTTATACCATTGAAAATTAGTGGCTATTTGGTCTGATGGTTGAATTTATTCTTCCAGTGCCAGATTTCTGCAAATATAATTTTTTTGTTTTATTCTTGCAAATAATATTTTAATTTATTCCAGCTCAAAGTTAAAACAGATTTGCCAACTTCATGATATCTATGTAATTATTCTGATGATACGATAATTTAATTACTTTTGCCCCTATGAAACTATATCCTTAAAACATCTAATTCTATGCACGTGAAAGTACTCAAGCTGTCGATACTCTTTTTATTGTTTGTCGGCATTCACTCTCAGGCTCAGATAAAAGCTCCGTTTTCGGAACGAGTAGCGAAAGACTTTATCAAGAGATTTCCCAATCCTGATGTCATTGGTGGTAAGAACCATTTCAGCTGGGAGGCAGGGTACGACATGTTTGCCATGGAAAAGATGTGGCTGGCTACCGGTGACTCGATCTATTTCAATTACATCAAACGATATGTGGATCAACAGGTGGATGATGCCGGAAATATCGCTGACTTTAAGAATAATGCTCTTGATAACTTCATACCCGGCTATGCTATCTTATGTATGTATGAGCATACCAAACTGGAGAAGTATAAGATCGCTGCTACCCATATCCGCAATGGGTTTGAAGGGTATCCCCGTACAAGCAACGGACTCTTTTGGCATGCTACATGGGCACGCAGTCAGGCCTGGGTGGATGGTGTTTTCATGGGACAGATATTTCTTGCCCGGTATGGGAAGGTGATTGGTGATCGTACGTATGCTTTTAGTGAGGTGGTCAAACAAATGACTCTCATCGCGGAGAAATGTCAGAAAGAGAATGGTTTGTTGCTTCATGGGTGGGATGAAAGTAAATCGGCTAGCTGGGCTGATAAGAATACGGGGCTTGCTCGTGAGGTATGGAGTGAAGGGCTTGGCTGGTATGCGGTACTCATCGCCGAGGTGTTTGATTACTTACCCGCAGACCAACCCGGCCGTGATCATTTAATGGAAGTGCTTCATAAGATCTGTCTGGGTCTGAAAAATGCCCAGGATCCTAAGACAGGGATGTGGTGCCAGGTGGTTGATAAATGTGACGTACCGGGCAACTGGGATGAGACTTCGGGGACTGGCATGTTCATCTACCTCTTGCAAAAATCGATCGATAAAGGATATATCTCAAAATCTAAATATAACTCTGTGGTCAGAAAGGCGTATATAGGGATCATCAAAAAGGCGGTGGTCAACAAAGAAGGTTTGGCTGATCTGATCGAATGCAGCAGTATAGGGATTCAAAATACCTATGCTGATTATATCAATCAGAAAAAAGACGTGAACACTTTTGCGTCTTTTGGCTCTTTCATCATCGGGACCAGTATTGTTGAAGAAAGATAGGACATGAGGTCTATGAATGAATGGGTATCAGAGGCTACTTTTTTCATAAGAATCCATGTGGATCTTGGATGCTTTTGTCTTGAGCTTAGCTGGGAGGGTAAAATAGAACGTGCTACCGATTCCTTCTTCCGATTCGACCCACATCTCTCCTCCGAGTTGATTTACATACGCCTTTGAAACAGAAAGCCCGAGTCCTACTCCTTCGTAGGTACGGTTCAACTCAGATTCAACCTGAAAGAAGTTGTCAAAGATAAGACCCTGTTTGTCTTTTGGAATGCCTATTCCTGTGTCTTTCACGAAAATCAGGATGCTGTCTGCATCCGCACTATATCCAATTCTTACAGATCCGGATTTTGTGAACTTGACAGCGTTGTCGATCAAGCTGATCAGTGTGTTTTGCCACTTCATTTCATCCGTAATTAAATAGGCGTGTGAATCAGGATTCGGACAATCTATTAATATTTCGAATCCTTTCTGAACAGCGTTGTTATGAAAAAGGTTGCTCAGGAAGCGAAGCCTCTCATTGATGTTGATTTCTGTATAGTTAAGTTCTACATTTTCTTTCGATCCTAACTCAGCAACGGCGAGCAGTTCATTGACGATATTGAGCATCCGGTGACCGCCATTTTCTATATAGCTAATGCATTCACGCTGATCGTCTTCGAGCTGGGTATCATTCAACAGTTCGGAAAAACCAATAACTGCATTTAATGGGGTGCGGAGCTCATGACTCATATTTGCCAGAAAATTGGTTTTGATCCGTTCACTTTCTTCTGCCTTATCTATGGCTACACGAAGGTTTCTTTCATAATTGACATGCTCTGAGATGTCAGTAATTGCGGAACAAATAAGTGTATCATTGATCGCAAAAGAGACTATCTTTTGATGTCTGTTGACATGAGCCATAAACCCCTCATAACTGGTTGTATCTCCTGTAGAAGCTGTTTTTAAATAGGATTGTAACCAGTTATTACTGAAATTGGGGTGTATTTCTTTAAAAGTATGCCCTACTAAATCCTTCTCAGACATACCTGTGAGAGCCTCAAACTCAGGGTTGACTTTTACGTATAGAAAATCAACCGGCATCTTGTTTTCGTCAGTAATGACCTCTTTTATTGAGATGCCTATGGGAATACTTTCAAAGAGTGAGCGAAATTCTTTTTCGCTGGCTGCTACTTTTGCTTCCATCTCCTTATACTTGTCGACGTTTCTTGCATTACCGGTGAGGCGTACGAGATTGCCGGATGCATCTAACACAGGGACTATACTTAATCTGAGAATTTGAAAGGTGCCGTCATGATGGAGCACCCGGAAAATCTCTTCTTCAACGCTCTGTTTATGTTGAAGAACTATTTCAAGTATCTGACTGCAAAGGGAACAATCATCGGGATGAATGAATGAGAGCATATTCTTGCCCAGTAAATCAGTCGGCTGGTAGCCAAGATGTTTAGTTATTGCCGGAGAAAGGAATGAGAAGGTTCCTTGTAAGTCCATCTCATAGATTATGTCATAGTTGTTGTTGACAAGAAGGTCCAGTCGCTCTCTGGCAATAGTGAGTTCTTCGTTTAAGCGTTCCAATTCCTTGTTTCTTTGAAGAGTGGTTTCTTCTGCAACCTTAATCTTAGTGATGTCATCGCAAATTCCAATCAAGCGAATCGGCATCTTTTCATCGTTATAGACTACTTTTCCATTGCATTGCATCCAGATTGTCGAACCGTCTTTATGATAGAATCGGATGATGTATTGATAGATATGTGCAGGGTCAAACATATGCTCGGCAAAGATCTTTCTCATCTCTGTCAGATCATCTTCAAATATTAGCTGTTTCCAAAAAGTAAGATTATTGAGCATTTCATTCGGATCATAGCCCAGAATAGTCCAGAGACGGTCATTTAACCAATTGTGATCAGGATTTTCCAAGTTCCAGAATGAGATGCCATCCATCAATGAATTCTTAAAAAAATCATGGGTAGCTGCTTTCCCTAAAGTCAGGCGATAGTAAAACTCATTTTCCAAATAAGATTCTTCCATGATACCAAATAATTCTTAGGATCTGTTTCAAATGGATATGATTCAATTTTTCTTCTGCTTTTGCAAGAAAACAAAATTGATGCTGCCAAAAGTATTAATTATTTTCTTATCTGTAATCTTTTCAAAAAGAATATGCGGCAAAAAGGAGGTTTTTCGCTCCTATTTACCGCAATTTTCATTAAACCAGCCTTCTTTTATGAAGATGGAACCGGAATAGCCTGTCATTCTTCCTTTTCAATAGCCTGCACAACAAGTCCGGCGATGGTCATGCCAAACATGGCGGGCATGTAAGAGGTGGTGCCATTAATCCTGGCTTTCTGGCTGCACCACTCATGGTTGACCAGGTCGGGATCGCCGGGACCTTCCAGCGCTTTGGGACAGAGGCACTTGTCTGTGCCGCACGATCCGTTGACCCCTTTGTTGGTGAGCAGTTCTTCGCTGTACACGCACAGAAAAGGTTTGCTGACACCCCCTTGTTTTTTCACTCTTGTGCGCAGGGCTGCTCCCAGCGGACAGCCTTTGACTTTCCAGAACTCAGCGACACGGATGCGCGTCGGGTCCATCTTCAGGGCTGCTCCCATGGAGGAGAAGAAGATGGCATTGGTATTGGTGGCTTGCTGGATGAGATAGACTTTATTGGTGAGACTGTCGATGGCATCAATGATAAAATCGTAGCTCTCCAGTGAAAAAGATTCGTGTGTCTCGGGACTGTATATCCTCTGCAGGGCTGTGATCTCAGCTTTGGGATTGATCTCAAGCAGGCGTTCTTTGAGCACCTCGGTCTTAATCTGACCAATGGTTCGGGTAGTGGCCATGAGCTGACGATTGACATTGGTGACGCAGACTCTGTCGGAATCGACGATGGTGAGGGTGCGGATGCCTGAACGTATCAGACTCTCGGCACACCAGCTGCCAACGCCGCCTATGCCAAAGATGATGACTCGCCTGGAGGCTGCCTTCTCCATGAAGCTTGTGCCGAGAAGGAGTTCGGTGCGCTGAAAGATTGCTTTTTCTATACCCATTGATCGTGCTTGAATGATATGCGGTGCAAAGGTACGGAAAAATCCCGTATCCCAAACGAGCGTCCTTTCATTGTTTGGAGAGAAGGGGCTTTTATAGCTTGCGATTGGACATGGAGATAAACAGATAAATAGTGCGCAGGGAAGGAAATTAAAATTATATTTGCATCAGTAATCTCTGAAAGCTATGAAAACAACAACAATTCTTTTCTCCTTGTTTGCGGTACTTCTGACAAGTAACAGTTGCTGCCTGGCAGATGACCTCAAAGATCTCACGACCAATGATACTGTGAAGGGTGAGCTGCAGAGTCTGGTGGATACGGAACTTTCGCTGTATAAGGCGAAGGTGCCCACCTATCCGGGAGGGCTTGCTCTAAAAGTGATTACGGGCGATGCGTCGTATTTTGCTTCTGCAGGACTGGGCACCGGGGTGAACGAGAACAGTCACTTCAGAGCGGCTAGTAATACGAAGACGTTCACTTCTACTGCTATTCTCTTGTTGTATGAACAAGGGAAACTCAATCTGACAGATTGTCTCACAGACACGATACCGGGTACTACGATGACCTATCTGCCACTCACGCCAGGATATGATATTGCCTATAACGATAAGATCACGATCCTTGATTTGCTGCGTCATCGCGCGGGTGTGTTTGATGTGTCTAATGATGACATTTCGGATACTATACCGGCAGATGTGCCTTACAAAGGGCAAAACTATCTGGGATATGTGATGGGGAGTGACTCACTGCATACGTTTACCTTTGATGAATTGATCGGGGTGAATGCGGCAACGGGTCTCTCCTATTTCGCACCGGGCACGGGATATCATTATTCCAATACGGGCTACTCGATACTGGGGAAGATCATCGAACGGGTGTCGCAGGTATCGTATCAGAAGTTTGTGACGGATAATATCCTCACTACCATGGGAATGTATGGTTCTTCAATGCCTGTGCTGGGTACAGACAGAATGATGCCACAACCGTTTGTGCCCGGATATGTCATGTACGAGGGAAAGATAAAGGATGTATCTGCTTCAAATATATCGGCCAATGTGGCGGAAGGTACCCTGATTACCACGCCTGTCGAACTGGCTTCATTCCTGCGCAGACTGCTCAAAGGGGAAGGTCCGCTGACTCTTCATACTGTCAATGGGATCATGATGAATTATGTTCCAACAAGCAATGTGGGTGCAGGGGGCTACGGATGCGGTCTTTCCTATACCAACAACCTGGGTTATGGACACACCGGTGCGCATGAGGGATATCTCTCACTGATGGTGTATGACCCGGATAGTGATATCTCTATTGTCTTGTTTACCAATGTATGGAATCTCAACGACGGGATGGAGAGCATGATTTATCAGTTGAACAATATGCTCGAGGGCACTGCCTACAAGGCAAAGAGCATCGTGTTGAAATCACAAAAAAAGATTTGAAAGGATCGATCAGATCACTCTTCAGAAAAGATACTCCATAACGTTTAGTATGGGTTCATACTGATTATACAAGCATCTGTTCCTTCTTAACCCTCCACTATGACGCGCCCCTCGTTTCACTGCAGCACTCTTGCCGTTTCGCTGCAGCACTCTTCCCGTTTCGCTGCAGTGAAACGAGGAATGCTGCCTTATGAAAAGTTACAACTATCCCGTTGTCTTCTGCATCGGATAGGCATGTATTGTCAAAGACTACAGGCTGCTTCCAAACAAAAGAATCTATACCAAACGTTATAGAGCCTCAAACGTTTTTTAAATCCCCTGAGAATTGAATACTTGAGTTTGAACAAAGCTCGTGCTACGAATAGATAAGAGGGGTGCTCAAGCTTTTGAGCACCCCTCCTGTTTGTATATTACTTTCTGCCTGAGCACACTCTGACGAGGTGCGACTCTTTATTTGAGTTCTTTCTTGAGAAACTTTGCGGTATAGCTTTTCCTGTTTTTGGCTACTTCTTCAGGGGTACCACTACAGATGACCTGACCACCTCCCCGACCACCTTCCATCCCTAAGTCGATGACATGGTCTGCGGTCTTGATTACATCCATGTTGTGTTCAATCACGATGACCGTGTTCCCCTTATCCACAAGTCTGTTGAGCACCTGTAGCAGCACACGGATATCATCGAAATGCAACCCTGTGGTAGGTTCGTCAAGGATGTACAGGGTCTTTCCGGTATCTTTCTTGGCCAGTTCGGCAGCAAGCTTGATGCGCTGGCTTTCACCTCCGGAGAGCGTGGTGGAAGACTGTCCGAGGCGGATATATCCCAAGCCTACATTTTGTATCATCCGTATCTTTCGGATGATGTCGGGGATGGATTCGAAGAACTCAACCGCTTTGTTGATATTCATATTGAGCACGTCGGCAATGGATTTTCCTTTGTAGCGTACTTCAAGAGTCTCCCGGTTATATCGCTTGCCCATGCATACTTCACAAGGCACCATTACATCAGGAAGAAAATTCATCTCAATAGTCTTGTAACCATTACCTCCACAGGCTTCGCAGCGACCACCGGATACATTAAAGGAGAAACGTCCTGCCTTATATCCTCGTATCTTCGACTCGGGAAGCTCCACGAACAGTTTGCGGATATCGGTAAATACTTCGGTATACGTGGCAGGATTGGAACGGGGCGAGCGACCTATCGGTGACTGATCCACATTGACCACTTTGTCGATATGCTCGAGTCCTTCAAGCTTCTTGTAGGGTAACGGCATCTGCAGCGAGCGGTAGAAAAACTTGCTGAGAATGGGCTGCAACGTGGCATTGACGAGCGTGGACTTGCCACTGCCTGATACCCCGGTGATGCAGATCATTTTGCCAAGAGGGAAAGACACATCAATATTTTTCAGATTGTTGCCTGTGCAACCATGGATTGACAGCACTTTGCCTGTATCCGGACGACGCACAGGGATCTCTATCTTCTGTTTGTTGTTGAGATAAGAAGAGGTGAGCGTATCGGCTTTCATAAGTTCGGAGGGGGTGCCTGCAAAGACGAT
>DATCIB010000177.1:0-11281 GCA_036508045.1 Bacteroidales bacterium | reverse complement strand
CGCAAACTCACTCCAGAGTAAAGCATCATTTCCCAATTCATACTCAACTGTATATATCTGCTTTCCTTGTTGGATATCCAAAACGAATTCTTTTTGCAGAGGCTCTTGTTTCTCATTGGAGTTAAACAAATGAGCTGTTACGCCCAATGTACCTTTAACAATAGCACCTGTAGTATTATCAATGGAAACAGTGAGTTTTACGCTTTTCTTTGTAATATCAGGATCACTCTTCACAAGCACAATATGTAACGGATCTTTTGCCTCCAATACCATCTCTCCCAGTATACCATTCCATATCGTTTGCGTTTCATCCGTCCACAAATGAGAAGACTTTACCACTGAAGGCAAACCGCAGTCATCTCCATTGTCCACCACAATAGTCAAGGTATGCTTTCCGGACGAAAGAAAATTAGTCAGATCATATTGTTGCGCAGAAGAGATGACGAGGGACGAACCGACATAGGTTTCGTCGACCCAAAGATGGGTAACACGGGTACGTTCCATATTCAGGAGAATCTTCTTACCGACCCAATTGGCAGGGATAGTTACTTGCTTCCGATACCAAGCCTTGCCATAAAAACTATAATTACGGGAGAGACGACCTGTGTAGGTCGGTACTTCACCCTTATTCCCTTTTTTAGATTGATCTAATGTGCCTGGTAATGTAATCATATCATCAAACTGAACCTCTTTCATCTGAGTAACCTGATAACTCTTTTTCAAGTCAACAAACAATTGCCAATTACCACTCAAGTCAATCTGATATTGATTAACGGCTTCTGCTTTGGAGATAAGAAGGATGAATAAGAAGGGAATTATCAATATTCTCTTCAAGTGTGTTGCGACTTTCTGCTTCATGGATATTATGTTTTAGGATACTTATTGTTTGATAAACTTCCGGACAAAAGAACCGTCAGAAGTTGTGACTCTCAAGAGATAAAGGCCTGATTTCAGATGACCAACCGGAAGCTGATAGTCCCTGCCAACTGCATTCCTGAAATCCACTCTCTGACCGGAACTATTTATCACCTCCAACTTTTGAATCTCTTGTTGTGAATCAATCGTCAGATAGTCAGATGCAAAAGTAGGATATACCGTCAATGAAGAGTCAATCAGTAGTTCTTCCATCCCCGTTACATCCGTCGACACTGAGAATGTTCCGATTTGATTTGTAGTGCCTGACAACAACTGTTCATTGTTGTTACTGTCAATATAGTAGAGAGTTACTCTGTAATCTCCAGCATTCAGCTCTACAGGATAAGAAAAGTTGATGGTTTGAGTCGTAGCCGATTCTACAAAAACCGGACGATCGTACCTCGAAACATTCACACTTTCCGGTGTAGAGATACGAACAAACAATGTTCTGTCAAAAGGAGCTGATCCGGTATTTTGTACACTCACAGACATTTCCAGGAAGTCTTTCGTTGCAATAGGTGATCTGAGTATCGAAAATCCGGAAGCTTGTTTAATCGTATAATGACCGGAGGGCTTTGGATAAACCAAGACCGTTTCTGCCTTATCCTCCGAATAGAGCCTGCTCCATGTCTTTCTGTCATAGGATAGTACCGGATATATCTTATAGCTACCAGCCGGCACAGTAACACTTCCGGAAAAGGTAAAGTCAGAAGAACTGAATGCTGATAAAAAAGGCCTGTTATAATCCACTACCTGATGACTTGTGTCAGATACCGAAACCAGTTCTATCCCCAGATAAGAATTAAACTCACGCGACAGGTTCTTTACATTCATCGTAAAATAGCCATTATAACTTTCATACAATTTATTCGTCACTTTTACAGAAGTAACGTCAAGAGCATCTCTCAGTTTCGGTTCGGAAAAAGTAACAGTAGATGCCGTCACATGGACATTATAGTAATTGCGTAATGCTGCCTTCATTCGTATAGGTTCCCACTGATCCGAAGTCTTTCCCTTTGCTACCAGGTAAAACTGATAGTCTCCGGAAGATATATCTGAAGGTATAGTAAAGGCAGAAGAAGAGACGGATATTGTTTTATCACAAGCAATCGTGGCATTGCTACGTACAGTACCCACCAGACAAACCAGACTATTCTCTTTGTACAAAGCACCTGAGACAGATCCTGTAAACGCAGTTCCGCAATTATATAGTGTATTACCATTCACGATAAAAGAAGCCGAACGAGCAACTTCGGTAGCTTGAACGGTCAGTTCATCTATTAAATCTAACTGAGGGGTGTAGTATGTTCCGGAAGTTTTGGGTTGAAGACCTCCTATAAAATTTTGGAACGAACTCCAATCCAGACCTTCAACTTCAATAGTCAATGCGTTTATGACAAAATAGCCATTTAAATCGCCGCTCCATCCCCAATTTATATGCATACGGTTACTCGTGTCATATCCATCCACAACAAAAGCATGCCCGTAAGTCTCCTTCGCATCATTGGCAAAATAGAGCAATGGCCTTGCTTCATTCAGTTCCTTCTTCATCATATTGATCCATTCGTTGGAATAGTAATAATCGCGGGAAAAATATTGCGTATTCGGATCATAACCAAAATAATTGACCAACGCTTCAACGATACCAAATAATTCAGCGGCACTACCACGATCCTGAGTATATTGCATATTTACAGAAACTCCGCAATCGTACATCAATGTGGCTACAGCATTTGCCTCAGCAGTTGAATAATTACCGTCAGAATAGACATCGAGCATATTGTTCCAATCATACGTTGACTCGGCAAAGTTTGCGGAAAAAGTTCGTCCTTCAAAAGTATAGCTGTATGACCCGGCCCCTTTTTCGGGATACTCGTGATATTTCATAACCTGTGCCATTGCTGTTGCCACACATCCGGTATTCACTTTATCGGGAACTTTATTGTTATAAGGTGCACCCTGATCCCACATTATATTTCTTAAGAGTGGGGATACAGTAGCTGAATAAGTCGAATTTGAAGAAACGGTTTCAGTGGATTGAGTGGAAACGTCAGAAGAGATGGATACAGCATGAATCTCATCCGCATACACTGACAACCAATAGCGCATATTTTCAGGGATACTATCCTTATTGAATCGTCCGTCTGAATAACCCAGAATTGGTTTGGCACAATCATCGGAAGAAACAATAACAAAACCGCCGGTTGGATAGCCATAGACATAAAACGCGTCGGTGGTATCAGATTTAGATTTGAGACTATCTGCAAGTATTTCAGTGGAAGAGGAGAGCAATTGGGGGTCTGTCTCAGTGATTGAACGAGAAATGCCCTGCGCTTGTGCACTCGCAAAATGTGTAGAGACAATAGTCTCAAGTTGATCAATGGTCCGCTTACGTGCAAAGCTATCTGTAAAAAGCAAGAAAAGACAAAGCGAAAGAATAAAAGTCCTTTTCATAGATTGTTACTATCAGATTGATTATTTGAGGCCCATTTGTTCATCGACCGTCTTGCGGCTGTTTAGCTGTCCGTTGAGATAAAGTAGCCCAATAGAGTAGCTCTTGCCGGACTTATTCAGACTAAGTTGAACTATATTGCGACTTTTGTCATACCAATAGCAAGTAACCGTTTCATCTGTTTCTACTTTCGGTTCACCATACTTAGCAGTTAATGATTCACGCACCCGAAGGAAGGTAAGAGTCGCTTCCTCGTTTTCTTTTATTTTCTTAGAGAAGAAGGCTCCAAGAAGCTTATCATGATAAAAATCGAGTAGCACATACTGATAGCGTTCATCATCAAGCAAGACATGATCAACTATTATCTGAGTTTTTCCATTTGTGACGGACAAGCCTTTGTTTTGATTCTTTTCCTTCACGAGCTTGTAGACTGTCTCCTTGTCCATGGTATAATCCAAACCCCAGAAACTATTCATTTGTTTCACTTGTGCTTGAACCTGCACAATCGATAACAAACAAAATAAAGCGACATATACTTTTTTCATACTTTCTTCTTTTAGTGATGTATACTTTTATAACGCAAAAATAGCTGATTCCTTTTACTCTAGCAACTAATAGATTTCAAAACTCATAAATTCTTTAGGAAATGCTGTATCAAAAACTGTTTGAAACGAAATCTTGCGGTGAACAAGACAGGTACTCGCCTTTTGCAATCACATGATTTAGAAGTTTATTATACGTATTGTTCAATTTTATTAGATCCGGAACTCCTGTCATAAACAGTTGCTTTCGGGCTCTTGTCAGGACGACATTCAATTTGCGGTCAATCAAAACACCATCCTCCTCAATTTCATTGGATAGCATTTGGAGCTGAAAGATATTATTGACACAAAAGGAATAGAGGATAATATCCCGTTGACCACCCTGAAAACGTTCTACTGTATCCACCACCACATTCTCAAGCAGAGATATCTGTTTCTTTTGTAATGCTTTGCGGATCATTGCTATCTGACTTCGATAGGGAGTAATGATGCCCAGAGTTGTTTCGGGATCAAAGGTCATCCCATTCCTTTCATACAAAGAGACTATCCCGGAGGCCATTTCGGCAATAATCATCGCTTCGGTTTCATTACTCTTGAAGGAAAAGCGATCTATCTCAGCAATAGAGGGTACAAAACCAATCCTGTTCTTTGCCAGAAACGACTCTATCCCTTTGTGCCAATCATACTCATAATCCAGCAACTCCAGCTGATGGTCGAGTGGTACTAACTCCAGTTTCCCTCCATAAAAATAATGATTGGCAAAAGAAGCCACTACCGGATGCATGCGTCCCTGTTGGCGAAGCATATCATAACAAAATGTATTGCCTGCACTTTTGTTCCATCGGTATAGTCTTTCGAAAAGAGACATATTCAGATTGCTGATGCCGCACTCATTCAGTGAAGGATGATGCACCTCTGAATCTTTGCTTGATTGCTGTACCACAGCGGGCAACTGCTTGTGATCGCCAATCATCACAAACCGACGGATTGCATTCTCCCCTTTCGGAGTACAAGCGGAAAAAATCCCAAGCAAGTGTGGCTCAAGTATCTGTGTAGCCTCATCAATGATGGCGACCTCAAAACTCTTCAAACTGAATAGGGACATTTTCGAGGATATAGATGCTACAGTACCGACAAAAATACGGTTGTCCTCAATCAATTCCCGCACTTCATTCCGTTTGGTTAGCCCCTCCATCCGATTTTCCAGCAAACAAGGGTTTGAAGCCTCATCCGCCGTCAATTCGTTGCCGATCCGAATAAACGGGAGCTCTTTAGATATGGATCTCAGTGTGCGGCACATTTCATCCACAGCCCGGTTGGTATATGACAGTAACAGGATACACCCTTCTGTCTTTTCCAGATACATCTGAATCATCTGTTTCAGTGCACGCGATGTTTTTCCGGTGCCGGGGGGACCCACCAATAAGAAATAATCCTGAGCGTGAAAAGCTTTCAGAACTGCCCTTTCGGTATCATCCTTCGTCATTTCAATCTCCGCCATCTTCTTCGCTTCAACGATAGGAGTGCGTTGAGCGAGCAAAAGATCCCTGCGTTCTTTTCGTGCGTGCATGAAATAATGCAGTGAACGATACATCGAAAGATAGGTTGTATCCATATAGCCATGCTCCAAGGCATAAAAGTGTGAATCGGAGAGAATCAGACGGTTCTTCTGCCGGTTTCTGAGCCGGACTTTCAACGTCTTCTCATCAATAGACTCCAGTGAGCCTTTGAACACTTGTTTGTTGCTAACCCGGTCATCCTCATTGTTTCGTTCATAGAGCACGACAACATCCCCTTTCCGGAAATTCGGCAGATATCCTCCTTCATAGTCCGGAATAGCTAATGTTACTGTATGATCTTCTTCTGAAGCGCGGTTGTCTATCATCTTCAGATCATAGAAAATAGCATCCGCCTGTTTCTTTTCTTCCAATGAAGCATTCCAGAGTTTTGTGATAGCAGGCACACTGACCTCATCCCCATTACCCGTCTGGTTCTGATACTGCTCTTTCGTAACGAATGCATAGATTGCCATAAAATAGGCACGTTCCAACTCACTCAAACTATTCAACAAAGTGCCAAACTCTTCCAATGAAGGTCGAAGGTATTTATACCAGTAGTTATCATTCCGTTTGGATTCGTTGAGTCTGTCGGGCACAATCTGTGAGAGAAAATCATCCGTCACCTCTATCTTATTGCAGTGTTGAGTCCAATACTCATTGGCAATGATATTATTACGCAAATCCAAGATTCGGCAAAGTGCTTCACGGGAGTGTTTCTGCTGTACCAATACAGGATATCTTGAATATAAAAGGAAAGATCTCACCAGTTCGTGGGGTACATCCATCGAAAACTCAAGCATAGCCTGATAAAGCAAAATCTGCATATAATGGTTCTGCTTTGCCTCTTGATAGGATTTGGAGGACCAGTTCTCCATTGCTTTCCCGGACTTCAATTCTATCAGTCTCGAATAATCCTGCATCAACAAGTCCAACCTTCCCTGAATACCCAAAGGTTCACAGATAAAAGAAGGTTCCAGAATAACCTGACTTGCAATTTCTCCTTTCGGGTCATCACCGAAGAAGTCGCGAACTATCTGTTGTATATTACCAAATTGCTGTTTGGTGGAAATAAAGAACTCCCTCTCACCCGAAGAGGTTTGTAACTCCGGACAGGTCGTCAATTCAAAAGGATATTGCTTGAAGACCTTGCGTATGACTGTCTCATATCTTACATCTCCTGTTTCTCCTCCATAGATTAGCTCATCGAGAAACATATTAGCAGTATTACCCAGCAGGATATACTTCGAATCGGAAACTGGCATAAACTTAGACAATACAAAGTTCAGCGGATGCGAACCGTAATCCTTATAACATTCAGAGAGAGACGTTACATTGAGCAGATAATCGGGCTCAAGAATTATAAACTCCGGGATATAAATACCCTCTTCATCGATTCTGGTATGAAGCAGATTGAGTGGCGCCTTTTCCCAAAGTTTCAAGGATGAAGAAGTCCTGACACGCACTTTCTCCCCACCACTCATTTCCACAAGGAGAAACTCTCCTTCCCGGGAAAGGAAAGATACTCGTATTCGTTTTATAAAATCCATTCTTTGAGTATGCAAAGTCCTTATTCGTCCAGAAAACGACGAGTTATTCCGTCATAGCTGTCGATGCGTCGATCACGTAAGAAAGGCCAGATGCGCCGTACCTCTTCAGAACGTTTCATGTTGACATCAACTACCAACGTGGCTTCTTCTGTAGGAGCAGCAATCTCCAGTAATTCTCCCTGCGGACCAGCCACAAAACTATTACCCCAAAAGAGGATTCCATTAGTTTGTGCGGAAGGATCCGGCTCGTGTCCGACACGGTTCACAGAAACCACCGGTAAACCATTGGCAACGGCATGTCCTCGTTGAGAAATACGCCAAGCTTCCAATTGACGTTCTTGTTCCTCTGGAGTATCAGAACTTTCCCATCCTATTGCAGTCGGGTAAATAAGTATGTCCGCACCACGAAGTGCCATTAAACGGGCTGCTTCAGGATACCACTGATCCCAACACACCAACACACCCAGTGTACCAACAGATGTTTTTATCGGTTCAAAGCCCAAGTCGCCAGGTGTGAAATAAAACTTTTCGTAATAAGCAGGATCATCAGGGATGTGCATTTTACGATATTTCCCGGCAATAGAACCGTCTTTTTCAAACACCACAGCAGTATTATGATACAAGCCGGGGGCTCGCCGTTCAAACAACGATGTGACCAGCACAATGCCCAGTTCACAGGCAATCTCTCCATAATAATCTGTGGAAGGACCTGGAATCGGCTCGGCCAGATTAAAAAGTTGTGTATCTTCAGTCTGACAGAAATAGACTGAATTATGCAATTCCTGCAAGACAACCAGCTTTGCACCTCTTTCAGCACACTGACGGATTCCGTCTGCCAAACGTTTCTTATTGACATCCACGTCAGCAGAAATCTTCCGCTGAACGAGTCCAACTTTTAGTATAGTATCCATACTCTATCTCTCTCCTTTCTTAAAAGACACCATCAGGGAACTGCATCGTTGAGCAATGTAACGAACCACCTTGTGTAATCAAGACCCGGCTATTCACACCTTTTACGTCACGATCAGGAAAGAGTGATTGCAAAATCGCAATTGTTTTTTGGTCGTTCGTCGGCTGGTTGTATGTGGGACAAAGCACGCGCTCATTCATAATAAGGAAATTGGCATATGTAGCAGGCAGACGCTTCCCCTCTTCATAAATAGGATCCGGCATCGGTAAAGGCACAAGCCTGTAGGGCTCTCCATCGATATTTCGGAACTTCTTCAGGTCCCCTTCCATGGATGATAATTCGTGATACTGTTCATCTGTCGGATCCTCACATTTTACATATGCAATAACATTGCGCGGACAGAAACGTGCAAGTGTATCAATATGCCCATCTGTATCATCCCCCAGCAACAAACCATGATTTAACCAAAGAATCTGTTCAGCACCTAATACGCGCAAAAGTTGCACTTCAAGCTGTTCATTTGTCCATCCGGCATTCCGGTTTGGAGCCAGCAGGCACTGGCTGGTAGTCATTACAGTCTTATTGCCATCCGACTCAATGGATCCGCCTTCCAACACAAAATTGAGATAACTCTTATACTTCACTGATCTTTTGAGTAGACCGGAGTTCTTCAAACGAGTATTTACCTGATTGTCTTTATCGGCAGCAAATTTCAGTCCCCATGCGTTGTACTGGAAATCAAGAAAAAGAGGCAGGCCCCTTTTCATCAGAGTAATCGCACCATAGTCGCGTGTCCATGTGTCATTTGTAGGGCATTCAAGAAATATCACATTCTGCGGGAAATAGTCCGTAGGGAAAAGCTGAAGCTGCGTCTTGTGCGCATCTTTTGCTAGTATAATCACTTTTTGGACAGGCCATATTGCATAAACCAGCTCTGAGTAAAAAGCTACAACTTCTTCGTAGACCTCGCTCCAATCAGAGTCCTTTTGAGGCCAAGCGATTAAAATTGCACTTTGTTTTTCCCATTCTGCAGGAAGCAATATTTGTTCTTTCATCCTTTTAAATATGTGTTAGCATGCAAATATAGACAAAAACAAAGAAAAAGAGCTACTTTTGTATTCAAATACGTATGCAAACAATCTAAAATGGAAAAACTCATTCAACTCAGCGGGAAACTCTCTTTCCTATTTCTAACCTTTATACTTCTTGTATTAGGTGCTGCGACATTTATAGAAAAAAACGTCGGAAGTGACTTTGTCAACGCTCAAATATACCATGCCTTGTGGTTTAAGTTACTTTGGATGTTCACAATTACATTCGGGAGTATCTACATCCTTTGCCATGGGTTCTACCATCAAAAACCGGTATTTCTTTTACACTGTTCTTTTGTTGTGATACTTCTGGGAGCACTGACGACCCATCTGACTTCGTTTAACGGATATATCCATTTAAGAAAAGGAGAAAATACGAATACAATCGTACTTCCTGCTGAGCGTTCACATATACAGATTCCATTTATTCTCCGCCTGAATGAGTTTGAAATCGCTCATTATAAAGGCACCAAGCAGCCCCAGGACTATATCAGCAGGCTAACCATACGTGATGCCGACAATAAAGTAGAAAAGAGTGAAACGATCTCAATGAACCGTATTCTCAATTATCGGGGATACCGCTTTTATCAGTCTTCTTTTGATGAAGATCATCAGGGAAGCATCCTTTCTGTCTCTCGCGATGTTTATGGGATCCCGATTACCTACTCCGGATATTTGATGCTACTCATTGCTTCAATATGGATTCTCGCAGCTCCCAAGGGTCGGTTTCGTACCTTACTTCGTCACCCTTTGCTGAAAGGTAGTCTCGTACTGTTGCTATTACTTACTCTGGCATCTCCGGCAAGAAGTGCCACACTCAATGAAGAAAAAAGCACGTTGAGTCAAGAGCAGGCAGAAAAATTCACTCATTTGTGGGTTCAATACAACGGACGTATTTCCCCTTTACAGACACTCGCTTCAGACTTTATTCTCAAACTCACCGGCAAACAAAGCTATGAAGGGATGAGTACTGAACAGTTTTTTACCGGTTTTCTCCTCTTTCCTGATATCTGGAATAACGAACCCGTCATTAAGGTTAAAGATTATCAACTAAGAGAAGTGCTCGAGTTGCATGAAAAAGCCTCTTTCAATGACTTCTTTGATATCAATGGCAACTACAAACTTAGTCCTTATGTGGACCGACCCACACAGGGACAAGAAAGCAAATCATTTCAAAAAGCGGTACAACAAATACATGAACAGATTCAGCTAATCTGGATGTTGCAACAAGGATATTACCTAAACCTTTTCCCTATTAAAGAAAATAATGGAAAGATACAATGGGTTGCACCTGCCGACGAATTGCCATCCTCCGTTACTGAAGAACAGAAAAAATTTATTCAAGGCACTTTCCCTATGTATTTCTTGTGTGTATCGAAGAATGATGAAAAATTAGCTACCGATCTCCTGGTTCATCTCGCTTCTTATCAACAAAAAAATGGCAATATCACCTTGCCTTCTGAGAATAAAAGGGAAGCCGAACTGCTCTATAATCGCATCAACCCATTCAAGACGCTTTTTATGATTAACCTGACAGTAGGCCTTATCCTTCTGTTTACTGTTATTTTCTATGCGGTAAGAAATAAGAATGTAGAGAAGAAAGTCTATTTTACAGTCCAGTCTATCTTGGTTCTCCTCTTCCTGACACAGACAGCCGCCTTGCTCTTACGAACTTATATTTCCGGACGCATTCCGATGAGCAACGGCTATGAAACAATGTTAATCGTCTCCTGGAGTGCCTTGCTGATTGCAATTCTTTCTATTCGCAAAGGCATCCTTCTTACATCATTAGGCATACTCCTCTCTGGATTTACATTATTGGTTGCACATATAGCAATGCTCAATCCGCAAATCACCCCACTCGTACCAGTACTTACCTCTCCTCTGCTCACCATCCACGTAGCCATACTCATGATGGCGTATGCTTTGGCCGGATTTATGATGATGAACAGTCTGATTGTTCTTTTCATCATTCTGTTTGCACGAAAAGAGTCTACTTCTCACACCATTGAATATGTAGAACGCCTCAAACTTCTTTCTGAACTCTTCTTGTATCCTTGCACTCTCTTGCTGGGAGTAGGTATATTCATTGGAGCTGTCTGGGCTAACATTTCTTGGGGACGTTACTGGGGATGGGATCCAAAAGAGGTTTGGGCACTCATCTCATTTATTATATATGGTCTTTCTTTTCACCGTATCCCACTGAAATGGTTTAAATCCACATTCTTCTTCCATAGCTATCTCCTTTTTGCATTTTCTTCCATT